>JBDTWG010000366.1:0-3881 GCA_040006855.1 Nitrospira sp. | reverse complement strand
GTGAGGGTTGATGAGGTCGAAATCCATGAATCGAACCACAAGATCGAGTCGGTCGCCTTTACGGCTCCCATCGTGGGCGCGAAGGGTGAATTTCTCGGTGCCGTCACGACCCGCGTGGGTTTACCCATGCTGGAAGACGTGCTCCTGGAAACGGTGCGCGAGATTCAACGCACCGATGGTGCCGTCGGGTCGTTTGAGTACCAGTTTCTGACCAAAGAAGGCGTGATCTTTGTGGATTCAGCCGGCTCCGTCGTCGATCGGGTTAATTTGAAGGAAGTCGGCTTACCGTCGGCAGTGCTCAGCGGGTCGGGCAAGGCGGGGTATGTTGAAGAAGAGCATGCACGACGCCACGTGCCGGTCGTGACGGGGTATGCTCAGACCCACGGGTATGGCGAATATTCCGGCTTGCAGTGGACAATTCTGTTGCGGATGGATCGTGACGTCATCTTGCTGCCGATCCGGGCGATGATGTGGAAGTTAGGGATTGCCGGCGTGGTTGTCTGGCTTCCCATGATGGGATTGCTGCTGTGGGCGACTGGACGATTGCGCGATCAGCATCGGCAGGCCCAGCAAGAGAGCGAATGGGCACGTGCGGCGGAGGCGGCGCTGTTGCAGAGCCAGGAACGCAACCGCGTCATCGTCGATACGGCATTGGACGCCGTGATTTCCATGGATGCGGCCGGAATCATCACGGATTGGAATGCGCAGGCGGTCAACATTTTTGGATGGCAGCGGGAAGAAGCGCTCGGTCGTCGCGTCTCGGAGACCATCATTCCACCTCGCGCTCGCGAGGCGCACGAGCGCGGGCTGCAGCATTTCTTGGATACGGGTGAGGGGGCCATTCTCAACCGGCGGATCGAAATGCTGGGCGGTCATCGGGACGGCCACGAATTCCCCGTGGAAATCACCATTTCTCCGGCCAGACTCGGCGACGCCTATATTTTCAGCGCATTCATCCGGGATATCACCGCGCGGAAACGTACCGAACGCCAGTTGGCCTCGCAGTATGCCGTGACGCGTGTATTGGCGGAGTCGCGCACATTGGAAGAGGCCGGGCCGAAGATCCTTCAGGCCATCTGTGAAAGTTTGGAATGGGAGTTGGGGGTGTTCTGGCGGCTTGACCGGCAAGGCAGTGTCTTGCGTTGCCTCGATGTGTGGCAATCACCGGGCTTAAATGCCGAAGAATTTGTCCTCTCCACCTGGCAGCATATGTTCGCGATCGGCAAGGGCCTTCCCGGACGGATTTGGCAGGCCGGCCAGCCGACCTGGATTATTGACGTGGTACAGGAGGCGAACTTTCCGCGTGGCGGTGCCGCTGCGAAGGTGGGATTGCACGGGGCGTTCGGGTTCCCCATTCGAGTCGGCACCGAAGTCGAGGGCGTGATTGAATTGTTCCGGCGTGAGATTAAAGAGCCGGATGAGCAGTTGCTCAAAATGGTCGCCGATGTCGGACTCAAGATCGGGCAATTCGGCGAGCGAGCGCGGGCCGAGGATGCCCTTCGGCGAACCGAAGCGCAGTTGCAACAGTCGCAGAAGATGGAAGCCGTAGGACGATTGGCCGGCGGAGTGGCCCACGATTTCAACAACATGTTGACCGTCATTCGTGGGTATAGCGAACTCGTGTTGAGCCGTTTGAGTCCGACCGATGGGTTTCGGAAGGAACTGGAAGAAATAAAGAAGGCGGCGGATCGCGCGTCCGGCCTCACCGGGCAATTACTAGCCTTCAGCCGCCGGCAGTTCATCGCGCCCAAGGTGCTGGATCTGAATGCCGTCATCCACAATATGGAGGGCATGCTTCGGCGTCTACTCGGGGAGGATATTGTCGAGCTCTGTACGGTCTTGGATCCGAATTTGGGACAGCTGAAGGCTGATCCTGGTCAGGTCGAGCAGGTGATAATGAATCTGGCTGTGAACGCCCGTGATGCCATGCCGAGCGGGGGCCGTCTGACGGTGGAGACCAGCAATGTGCAGTTTGGACAGCGGCGAAACCGCCCACCGATGGGGGCCGAGCCCGGTTCCTACATTGCCCTGATCGTGCGTGATACAGGCCACGGCATGGACGAAGACACGCAGTCGCACGTCTTTGAGCCGTTCTTTACGACCAAGGAAAAAGGCAAGGGCACGGGGCTCGGGCTTTCAACGGTCTATGGGATCGTCAAGCAGAGCGGCGGCTGTATTGATGTCGAGAGTAAACCGGGACGTGGCGCCACGTTCAAAATCTTCTTCCCACGAGTCGAGGGGGTGAGCCAAAGTGCCGAAGCGCCTACCGTCGGTGCCGAATCGGTCAAAGGGCGTGAGACCGTCCTGCTGGTGGAGGATGAACCGGGCGTGCGGCGGCTGGTGAATGAAACGCTCAGATTGCACGGCTATACGGTGCTGGAAGCGCGGCATGGGATCGAAGCATTGCTGACCGGCGCCAAACACGCGGGCCCTATCCACTTGCTGCTCACCGATGTGGTGATGCCGCAGATGAGCGGCCCTGAAGTCGCGGAAAAGCTGGCCACGGTCCGGCCGGATGTCAAAGTGCTGTATATGTCCGGGTACCCGGACCATCCTGCCTTTTCCAAAGGAGGCATCGATACGGAGCACTCGTTCTTGCAGAAACCTTTCACGCCCAGCACCCTCGCTCAAAAAGTTCGAGAAGTGCTCGACGCGTCGGCCGTCGTGTGACGGATGCTGTCGGCAGAAACGTCGGTGCCCTCCCGCCGCCGGTAAGCGGCTTGAACTTCCCTCTGATTTCCGTTTATCGTGGCGACCGTGCAGGGCATGTCATGCAACGCAGGAGTATTGGAATGAACGAGGGGCATGGGGCTTCGGCTCCGAAAGGGCAGGAGCTCGACATCGATCGCTACCGCATCGCGTGCGAGCCGTTTTACGCCGAGGTCCGCGGCGAGGTGGGACTTTTCACGATTGCGGCGCAGAGCCGTATGCCGGTGATGCTCAAAGGGCCGACGGGCTGCGGCAAAACGCGGTTCGTGCAGCACATGGCCCATCGCTTGGGTCGTCCGCTCATCACGGTGGCGTGCCATGAGGATCTCACGGCATCCGATCTCGTGGGACGTTATTTGTTGAAGGGCCAAGAGACACTGTGGATGGATGGGCCCCTCACGCTTGGAGTCAAACATGGGGCCATCGTCTATTTGGATGAAATCGTGGAGGCACGAAAGGACACCACGGTTATTATTCATCCGCTGAGCGATGACCGGCGGCTTTTGCCGATTGAAAAGAAAGGCCAGGTGATTGAAGCAGTCGATGACTTCATGCTGGTCATTTCATACAACCCTGGCTACCAAAGTATTCTCAAGGATCTCAAACAGAGCACGAAGCAACGGTTTATGGCGATTGAGTTCGACTACCCGCTTCCGGATATCGAGAGCCGGGTTGTGGCCCATGAAGCCGGGGTGAGCGCGGAGATCGCGCAGCGGCTTGTGAAGGTTGCGGAGAAAGTCAGAAACCTTAAAAACCACGGGCTGGAAGAAGGCGTGAGCACCAGATTGTTGATCTATGCGGCCACATTGATCAAACAGGGTGTGCCGGCCGATCGAGCCTGTGAAGTCGCCATTGCCCGTCCCATTACCGACGACCCGGATATGCTGCGCAGTATCATCGAAGTCGTCAAAGCGATCTTCTAGCACCCCTCCGGTTCTTAACAGACTCCACTTCGATGCGAGAGGGCAGGTGGGGATAGAAAGGCCAATCGTTCGCGCCATGCCGGGGGGAGTCACGATTTCGGTGCATGTCCAACCTCGTGCCTCTCGTACCGAATCCGCGGGCATCCATGGAGATGCCCTGAAGATCCGCGTGGCGGCGCCGCCGGCCGACGGGGCGGCGAATGATGAATTATGCCGATTCATCGCCCGCCATTGCGACGTCTCGCTCAG
>JBDTWG010000365.1:0-3890 GCA_040006855.1 Nitrospira sp. | reverse complement strand
TTCGTATCGTATACACCACGAAAAGGACTCAGCCTGACAGCGACCGTCCTATGCGCTGACGACGATGTTCGTGCTCAGAGTGTTGTGGATCGTCTCCGTCCAACGCATTAGCATCCACAAAGATGGTGCTCGCCTCTTCGAATGGGACACCATGTTTTTTGAAGTTGGCGATGGCCTTCGTGATGTCCCATGCGAACGCATTATCGTATATACGCTCATGTGCTCTCGGTCGCAAGCCTCAGGGCGGGGATGCCAACGCGCCGTGCAGTAGCGGCCGTGAAGCGCCCTGAGTTGAGATAGCTGACGACCAGCATGTCGCCTATGACGTTTATGCAGGAGGGAGGTCTGGCAAGGGCTTCCGGTTGCGCGAGCCTAAGGGATCATCTAGGCTCTGTTCTCAGGCGTTGCGGCTCGATTACATCTGGTGTGGAGATCGTGCCGGTTCGTGCAGGACTGCGGCCCTGGCTGTCCTGGCGCGTCGTGAATGATGCGCAAGGGCTGATGGACCAATTCAACGATGAGAGAGGAGGAGTGCTGTGACTGTGACCGAGGAGACCCTGCCGACGAAGACCGATGACTATGTGCGCATGCGGGCCTTGGCCACGGGACTGTTGTTATTCATGGCACTGCTATTCGTCATCGCGCTTTTCAATCAAGAAGTGCATCCTTTGTTCGCATGGCTGCGGGCCTTCGCCGAGGCCGCGATGGTGGGCGCACTTGCCGACTGGTATGCGGTGACGGCGCTGTTCAGACATCCCCTCGGCTTGCCGATCCCGCACACGGCCATCATTTCCGGGAATACCGAGCGCATTGCCTCCAACATCGGGAGTCTCACCCAGCGGAAGCTGGTCACGCCGGGCGGGATCGCCAAGTTGGTCGGCTCCTGGCGCATCCCTGACGAACTGATCGAGGCGCTCCTCGCTCCCGAACGCCGGCGCGCACTGACCTATGAGCTGGCCCAGCTGCTCGTGCGGGCGCTCAACGCCTCGGAAGATGTCGCGATGCAGAGGATACTTCGTGATATTGCCACCAAGGTTATCCGTGGGGTGAATGTCGCTCCTCTGGCCGGTCGAATGCTGTCCGGCTTTCTCGAAAGCCACCAGCGGGATCGGCTCTTGAACGACATCCTGTCAGCGGTGCTCGAGTACCTTGAGATCCACAGAGATTCTTTGAGCAGGACCGTGGCGGGCAAACTCCCCTGGTCGCGCTTGCTCAGTTTCGTGAAGCTGGATGACCGGGTTTCTCAGAAAGTGCTGGATTCTTTCTACGACACGCTCAGCACGATGCGAGACGATCCGCACGATCCGCTGAGGCTGAAGGCGATTGCACGACTCCATAACTTATCGCAGTGGCTTATACAGTCCGATGACGCCTTGACGCGGGAGGCGTCCCTCAAGGACAAGCTGCTGGCCTACGACACCTTACTGCAGTTCTTCGATGATTCATGGCACCAACTCAAACAATGGATGCTCGACGATTTGGACAAGGATCGATCCGACATCAGGGGCTATCTCGATGCCGCCTTGGCCGATGTCGGGCGCACGTTGCAACGGGATGCTGCCTTGCGCAGCATGCTGCATGATGGGGTCCAGGGTCTGGTCGAGGCGCTCGCGACCAGACATAGCGACAAGATTGGGGAGTTGGTGGCCAACACGGTCCGGGAATGGTCTCCGGCTCAAATGGTGGAGACCATCGAACGGGAAGTCGGCAAGGACCTGCAGTATATTCGCATCAATGGGACGCTCGTCGGTGGTCTCGTGGGCCTGCTCCTCCATGCCCTGGCTCTGTTGATCGGGGGACGGTAACAACAGGCTGATAAGACATCCAAGAACTGTTCTCACGATTTCTGGTCTCAATGAGGAAAGCAAAAATAGGGCGATAACTCGTCACTTGTTACCCCATTTCGGCTCGGCATCATACCTTTTCGCATCCCGTCCTTTACCGACCGGAATGATCACCCCGGCTTGCCGAATTTGACCGAGCACATGGCGAATCATGTCCCGACTAACTTTAGGGCAGGCCTTTTCCAACATCGTGGTCAATGACCACTGGGAGAGGGTACGAGAGTGGTAGCGTGGTTTTGAGCACGATCACGGTGATACCGGGGCCAATCGCCGGCACTCCTCAGGAAATCTGTGGCTCCCTGGGAGGGGTGGCTTCGGCTGGGGATGGGATTGTCTCCGGCTCGGTGGCGGGCGTGACGTACCCTCTATCGAGGAGGATGGCGACGAGCATGTCGCTCATGACGTTCACGCCTGAGCGCGCTCGGGCAATGATCCAATCCACCGTCATGATGAGGGGAATGGCTGCGACGATGACGTGATCCGGCAGGCCTGCGGCGGCTAGAACCAGCGGCAACACGATCAGGCCGGCTTCGGGAATGCCAGCCACGCCGGCTCCGGCAATGATCGATGCGAGGACGATCAAGACCTGTTTCGCCATCGGCAGATCGTAGCCCAGCGCTTGGGCGAGAAAGAGCGCGGCCATCGCTTCATAGAGGGTGATGCCGTCGTTGTTGAGGTTCGTGCCGATGCAGGTGGCGAGGCGCGACGATTGGGGCGAGACTCGCATGCGCTCGAGGCACCCGAGCGTGACTGGTATGGTGGCGAGGCTGCTATTGCACGACACGGCCGTCATGATGGCGTCGGCTCCTTGACCCACGTAGACCTTCGGCGACTTCTTTCCCACCAGCCAGGCGACGAGCGGATAATACATGAGCGCATGGATCGTAAGGCCCAGGAGCATGGCGGCGAGGAAGATCCAGAGTACGGAGAAGACGCCGATGCCCGCTTTGCCCACGACCTGCGCGACGACGCCGAAGACGGCGAGCGGGACGATGAGGATGATCCACCCGAGTATCTGCACGAGCCACACATACACTCGCTCAATCACCCGCACGAGAAGGTTGACCGCTCCGCTGGTCTTGTCGGTCTCGCTCCGCACCAGCCGCAGGGTGGCGCCGAGCACCAGGGCGAGGAGGACGACGCCAATGATGTTGTTGCTGGAAAACGGCTCCATGATGGTGCGGGGAATGTAGGACGCGAGGTACTCGATCGGGCTCTGCGCCCCGGCCTTCACGTTTGCCAGCGCCGCCGCTGACGGCTTGGTGCCCGGCACCAGGTGAAGCAGCTCATCGACATGACCGTTCCAGGCCAGGCCCGGCTGCCAGGTATTCATGATGACGAGGCCGATCGCCATGGCGACCGTGACGTTGACGAGACAGATCAGAAGCAGCTTGCCTCCTTGTCGCAATGGGAGGCTGGTGCGGATGAGCGCATCGAGGATTGCAAAGAAGATGAGCGGGATGGCGAGCGTCTTGAGCAGCGTGACGACGAACAGGCCGAGCTTGCCCAGTTGCTCGTTGCGTAGACCGCCCAGATAGGGCTCCTGACCGAAGATGACGCCAAGCAGCGCGCCGCAGATGACGGCGATGAGCACTTGCGTATAGAGGGGCAACGGGATACAGCGTGCGGTGGTATGCATAGTGGTCTCTAAGTGGGCCTCGGAAGAATACCTGAACCCCAATGGATAACATGCCGCTTTAAGGGAAGGCTAGGGGCGGAATACTCAATGATCAATGGGGAAGACAGTGGAGCCGAAGAGTACTTGGCGACGGGCCAGCCTGCAGACTCAATGGCAGCCAGGATCTTTCTTTGACTGTCAGAGTCGAATTCATGTCCGTAGAAACGGAGGAACACCCCTTTGCGTATCGTGTCTGGGGTGGCCTGTGGGTCTTGTTGCCGAATGGACGCTTCCACGAGGGCACGCGCCGTCTCGCGCATCGCGCATCCCATCGTGAGCCGGTCTTCTCCAGACCGTTGCATCAACATGGCCCGGTAGCGGGTGTCCATATCTGGCGACGTATCCTTCACTGACGTACCTCTTGGTAA
>JBDTWG010000364.1:0-3893 GCA_040006855.1 Nitrospira sp. | reverse complement strand
CCTCATTCAGTCCTTGCACCAACTGCATGACTTGCACGGAATCCAAATCGTACACCGGCTTCGCATCCTTGTGGTCCCCGACCGTCGGATAGTCCCCCGTCAGACAGAGGATGTTCCGAATGCCCAGCATATGAGCGCCCATGAGATCGGATTGCATCGCGATGCGATTGCGATCCCTGCAGGTCAATTGCATCACCGGGTCATGCCCCAACTCATACAATATGCGACAGACCGGAAGGGAGCCGGCACGCACGATGGCTGCCGTGTTGTCGGTCACATTAACCCCATGGACCCGGCCAACGAGCGCCTTGGCACTTTCCACCACATGAGTCAAGTTCGTGCCCTTCGGCGGGTTATATTCCACCGTCACGGCAAACTGTCCTTGCGCCAACACGTCTTTGAGTCGTCGCGGCTCACGGGTCATCTGGGTCTCCTACACATGTGTGGTCATCTCCCTCTACTTCACGTCCTACCCTTGCCCTATTTCATCCCTGCCATTCTCTTAGCAGATTCAACGGTATTGTCGAGCAACATCGCAATCGTCATGGGTCCCACTCCGCCGGGAACCGGACTGATCCAACCGGCCTTTTGGCTGACTGACTCAAAGTCGACATCACCCACCACCTTCCCGTCCGGGAGGCGATTCGTCCCCACATCGATCACCACAGCTCCTTCTTTCACCATGTCAGCTGTCACGAATTTGGCTTTCCCGATCGCCACCAATAGCAGCTCGGCCTCACGACAGACTGCCGGGAGGTCCTTCGTCTTCGAATGGCAGATCGTGACCGTGGCATTGCGATGAAGCAACATCAGCGCGAGCGGTTTGCCGACGATATTGCTACGCCCCAGCACAACGGCCCGCTTGCCCTCGATCGACACGCCGGTTGACTCGATCATCTTGATGACCCCCTTGGGCGTGCAGGCTTCAAAAATGGGACTGCCTTCCACGAGGCGGCCAAAATTATAAGGATGGAAACCATCGGCATCTTTCTGGGCGGAGACCGCATCGAGAATGACCTTGCTGTCGATATGTTTGGGAAGTGGCAGCTGAACGAGAATGCCGTGGATCTTCGGGTCGGCATTCTTCTGGGCAATCAGTGTCAGCAGTTCCGCCTGGGTGGTGCTGGCCGGTAGCTTCGAATCATCGATGTAGATTCCCGCTGCATCGCAGGCCTTTTGTTTGCTTTTGACATAGAGGTGGGAGGCAGGGTCATCACCCACCAAAATGGTGGCTAACCCCGGCTTCATGCCTGTTTTGGCCAACACGGCCGCGGACTCCTTGGCGAGCCCTTCACGGACTTGTTGGGCCAATGCTTTCCCGTCGATGATTCGTGCAGCCACAATATCCTCCCTGAGCTGAACATGAGCAAGAAAAAGTCAGGGCACCATAGCAGGCAATTTTTCAACAAGTCAACGCTAGGGAAGCCAGGGAAGAACCGCCCGCAAGCCTCATGGAGATCGGCGCTTGAGGCCCTCGTTTTATCCCGCCGCCCCTGATCCAGAATCGTTCGCCCTCATGGTAATTCCGTGGCTTCCTTGACAGTCTCTGAGACCCTTGGCTACGATGCAGTCACAAAATCTTCTGTGCGACACCGTCTTGCATGATTTCCAACACCAGTCTTCACAGGGCCTTTAGTCGGACAATGAGCCGCCGCTGGATCAGACTTTGTATTTTGGCAACGATTGGGGTCCTTCTGCAGGGGTCGATCGCCTTGGCCCTTCAGGTCAGCGGATTGGAAGCCCCCCACAGCTTCCTCGCCGATCCAGTGTCGAATTCGTATTTTATTTCCAACATCAATGGGGAATCCGAGGCTCGCGACAATAACGGCTTCATTACCAAGCTCAGCGACGACGGACGCATCACGGCATTCAAGTTCATTGAAGGTGGCCGCGGGGACGTCACCCTCCACGCGCCCAAAGGCATGGCGGTCGTCGATCACGTGCTGTACGTCACGGACTTGGATACGCTTCGGGCCTTCGATAAGACGACAGGAAAACCTCTCTCCATCGTCGTGCTCCCGCGCCCGACCAACACCAATTCGCCCCAATCGCTCGTCGACGTGGCCGCCGACGGCCAGGGCCATTTGTATCTCGCCGACCAACTCGGCAACGCCATCTATCGCCTGGATCTCACACCGCCATTGACCCTCTCACTCTATGTGTCCGGCAGTCATTTGGCCGGCCCGTCAGGAGTCGCCGTACATCCGAAGACCGGGCATGTCGTGGTGGTGAGTTATGATTCCGGGAAAATCTTCGACATCACGCCCGAAGGAGCCCTCACGGAATTAGTCTCCAACGGCTTTTTCACCGCCCGTTTTCAGAATCTGAGCGGGGTAGATTTCGATCGGTGGGGCAGCATGTATGTGGCGGATGCGACCAAGGGGAAAATCTGGCGGATGGGGCCGAACCAAAAATTTCAGGTCATCGCGGAATACCTCCCATCGCCCACGGATCTGGGTATCGACCGCGCAAACCATTTGATTCTTGTTCCCTACCAGGACTCCAACGCCGCCGAGGTCAACGGACTCGAATCGCCCCTAGCCTCATCTTCGGCCGACCGAGCGAAGCGCACGTTGGCGGACTATGGATTCGTCGAACCGCTGAAATCAGAGAAGAAAGGATCAGCTGCCAAATGAGCCAGTGCGTATATTGTCATCAGCGCAAGGGAAAACGATCCTGCCCGGCCCTCAGCGGCTTAATTTGCAGCCAATGTTGCGGAGAGCATCGCTTGACGAGAATCTCCTGTCCTCCCGACTGCGCCTACCTCGAAACCGGCAGCGACTACCAGCAAAAGCGACTCGGCGAACAATTCGCGCCCGTGCGGCGCGAGCTCTATCGCCAACTCAGCGTCGCCGGCGGCGAGAAGGCCGCCGCGTTCTTTAATCTCATCGAGGTCGTCACCTTCGGATACTTTCACGATCGGCGCGACGGCCAGGATGCCGAAGTCATTGCGGCCATCCAAGCCCTTCGCCGTACCTTGAGCCCCTTGCATGTGCCGTCGGCCCCCATGCCCGTGTTTGCCGAACGGCTCAAGAAGGAATATGACACCTTCGCTAAGCAAAACCCTCAGCAGATCGCCGACCTGGGTTCCGCTCCAGAAATTCTGGACCGAGCCTTAGCGCTCATCTCAGAATTCTCCGGCCAAGACTTCCAATCACGGCGCTTCCTGAGCGGCATGATCGGTTATGTCAAAACCTTCCACCCCGAAATTGCGGAACACTTGAGCAAACAACACGAAGCCGGCCGGATCGTGCTGCCGGGCCAACTGACTCCGCCACCCCAAGAGCCGTCGCACATACACGGTCCCGAGTGTCATCATCACCATCACTAGCAGCGATCCTGCGTCGGCCGTAACCAGTCGCCGCCGAAGCGGGCAGTCCAATCCCCGCCAGCTTATTTTCACGCCTCTCTGCCACGCGCTTTCTCTTTAGTTTCACGAGGCTTCTGCCGATACAGACGGGCCAGAAACTTCATGCTAGCGTCAGCGTGAAACGGCCAGAATTACCCTAACCTCACAGGCTGAAGCATTGCAGAGCGAAGTCCGCACCCGCATGATCATCGAAACCGCGCTCGATGCTGTGGTGACGACGGATGCCACAGGCGCCATTACCGGCTGGAACACCCAGGCGGAAATAATGTTCGACGTCCCCCGGACCGAGGCCGTCGGGAAGTCGCTCACCGACTATTTGTCGACATCGTTCCGCTCCACCCCCACCGAATGCTCGCCACCTCACTCAGGGCTGGTTCCTGGAGCCATTCTCAATCGACGCGTTGAGATGCTGGGACGCAAACGCTCGGAGGATCACTTTCCCGTCGAAATTGCCATGAGCTGCCTTGCCGTGGGAGACATCCAGCATTTCACCACCTTTGTGCAGGATATTTCGGAACGGAAG
>JBDTWG010000363.1:0-3908 GCA_040006855.1 Nitrospira sp. | reverse complement strand
ACCGGCGGCAACTACATTTTTTATATGGCGACGATTCCCGGATTGTTCGGTCAAATCGTGACGCACTTGGGGGAGTATGGCCTGACGGTCGAACGCAATGGCGCGTGGCGCCGCGTCGTCATCGAAAAACCGTTCGGCCATGATTTGGAATCGGCTCGGGCTCTCAACCACGAACTGCAGCGGGTGTTGCAGGAACGTCAGATTTACCGAATCGATCACTATCTGGGCAAGGAAACGGTCCAGAATATCCTGGTCTTCCGATTTGCCAACGGCATATTCGAGCCAGTGTGGAATCGCCAGTATATCGACCATGTTCAGATCACCGTCGCGGAGAGTCTGGGGGTCGAGCATCGGGGCCGCTACTACGAAGAGGCGGGTGCCCTGCGGGACATGGTGCCGAACCATCTGTTGCAACTCCTCTGTTTTCTGGCGATGGAACCACCGAATTCCTTCGCTGCCGATGCCGTGCGTGATGAGAAAGCCAAGGTGTTGCGAGGGGTGGTGCCGTTGACTTCGCTCGATGTCTTGCGGTTTGTCGTCTTCGGCCAATATGGCGCCGGGACGGCGGACGGAAAGCCAGTGGTCGGATATCGCGCGGAGCCGCATGTCTCTCCTGCGTCCATGACCGAGACGTTTGTGGGGATGAAGTTGTTTATCGACAATTGGCGGTGGGCCGGAGTTCCGTTTTACCTCCGTACCGGAAAGCGTATGGCGCGGCGATTGACCGAGATCGTGGTGCAGTTCAAGTGTGCGCCGTTTATGTTGTTTCGAAAAACCCATGTCGATCGACTGGCGCCAAACGTGCTCGTCATCCGCATTCAGCCGGACGAAGGCATTTCACTGCGCTTTGATGCCAAGGTGCCGGGACCGACAGTTCGGATCGGTACGGTCGATATGGATTTTCAGTATGCCGACTATTTTGGCAATGCCCCCAATACCGGTTATGAGACGCTGCTGCATGATGCTATGGCGGGAGATGCGACGCTGTTTCAACGGGCGGACAACATCGAGCTGGGGTGGACTGTCGTGCAAATGATTCTGGATGTCTGGAAATCTCTCCCCGGGGCCGCGGCCTTTCCGAACTATCACAGCGGAAGTTGGGGGCCGGCGGAGGCGGAGGCCTTATTGCGTCGCGAGGGGAGGGAATGGTGGAATGGAGGCCACGCGTAGTGTGGGACGCAGCGAGGGTTTCTGCCGGGTCGTGGTGATCGGGTAGCACTCAGCAACGACAATAGGTCGGGAGGAATCCCTCACGGCTCAGTTCAGCATACAAGACGAGGTGGGTGATGGTGCAGGCGATGACAGAGAGCGCAACCCTGGCAGGCGGGTGTTTTTGGTGTCTCGAAGCGGTGTATGACCAGGTCAAAGGGGTTCAGTCGGTCGAGTCAGGATACATCGGCGGTCAGGTGAGTGCTCCCACCTATGAGCAGGTGTGCGGAGGGCGAACCGGACATGCGGAGGCGGTGCGGATCACCTTCGATCCAGGGGTGGTGACCTATCGTGATCTCTTGAATGTGTTCTTCGTGATCCATGATCCCACGACGCTCAACCGGCAGGGCAATGACAGCGGAACGCAATACCGATCGGGAATCTTCTATCATTCCCCGGAGCAGCAACGGATTGCCCAGGAAGTGATTGCGGCGGTCACTCAGGAGCGCCTCTACCCGAATCCGATCGTCACCGAAGTGGTGCCGGCGAGTCAGTGGTTTGAGGCCGAGCCCTACCACCAGGAATATTTTGCGCGCAACCCGTCGCAGGGTTACTGCACCTATGTTGTGGGGCCCAAAGTGGCAAAATTTCGCCAACACTTTGCGCCGCTCCTCAAAGCGTAACGACGGGCGAGGACGACAATTTCATTTTACGACGGCTTGAAAAGTCGCCGGATACCATCGGCCAGGTCTTGAAGCAGACTGAGTTGTTGGGTGATGTGGTGGCGCTTCACAAGGAGTTCGGCTTGGGGCGGGCAGAACGGCCATTCGATAGTGCTCTTCCCTTGCACCTGGGCGATGAGTTCGCCCTCCGGCCCTTCTGCCTGGGAGTGTGTCACAATCAACGGGTCCTTCGGGTCGAGTAGACAGGTCGAATCGTACCCGAGTGGTTGGTACCGATCGGGTTGAAAGAGCGGAACCTTGTGGGCTCCGTTCGAGAAGACCGTATCGCCTTCGCGAATGGGTCCGTCCGGCGCAATGGAATACAGCACCATCGGAGTCAGGACAACCACGGCCGCCGCCAGGGCGATTGACCAGAGCGGAGGTTCCGCTCCCCGTCGCTGGAATGGTTCAGGCCGATCCATGTCGCCGGCCGGCTCCCTTTCAATGGGACTTGCGTCCTAGCCAAAACTTCTTCACACTCACGGCCCCGTGCAGCCTGGTGATTGTACCTCAAGCGGCGGAGAAAGGCCCGTGGCGACAGTCGCAATGGTCTATTGTCCGATGTGTTCAGGAACTGCTAAACGGGTGAGCCGTCATGGCTGGCGAGATTTCGTCATGCAAGTGATCGGGTTTTATCCGTTTCGTTGCACCATTTGCCTGTACCGCTTCCGTCTTCGTCGTCGTACCTAGGCCGCCGTCAAGGTTTCCTGCGAAGCCTCATACATGACCTGCCTCCCGGCATCGTCAGCCCGTCATACAAACTAGACTTGAAACCATCCAAGGAATTTCCGTAGGATACTTTCCCAGCGGCCGAGTCAATGTCTTCTGATGACGTCTGCTGTGAAACAGTGAGTGCGCGACATGTCGTTTTGTGGCAAGTGTTCCGGCTATACGAAGCGGTCTCGCCGCCAAGGGTTGTTCGACTTTCTCTGCTTCCTGGTTGGCCTCTACCCCTATCGCTGCCTGCGATGTGGTCGCAGAACCCATCTGCGCCAACGCGCCTGACTCCATACGCTCGCCTGCCTTTGTTTCGCCGATCATCTCAGGATGATGTTCGGGAACGCCGGGTTTGCGTGTAGGCCAGTCCGTTTAAAGCAAATCTTCTTCTGAATCTTCCGTCTGTAATTCTGCCGGCATGGCGTCGGTCTTGAGGGTGGAGAAGTCGAACAAGTCGCGATCCAACAGCAGCGACGGGGCGACGTTCGAGAGCGCCGCGAACATGCTGTCATTGGAGCCGGGAAAACGCTGGTTCCACTCGCGCAGCAATACCTTGACCTGTTTTCGTTTCAGATCCTCTTGTGAGCCGCACAGGTCGCAGGGGATGATCGGAAACTGGAGCAGGGTCGCATACCGTTCCAAGTCCGCTTCCTTCACATAGGCTAAGGGCCTGATCACCAGATGGCGACCGCTCTTGGAGAGCAGCTTTGGCGGCATCGCCTTGAGCTTGCCGGTAAACAACAAATTCAGCAGGAGTGTTTCAAGGATGTCATCACGGTGATGGCCCAGCGCGATTTTGTTCGCGCCCAACTCCGTGGCGAGCCGGTAGAGATGTCCGCGCCGAAGACGAGAGCAGAGTGAGCAGGTGGTCTGGCCTTCCGGGATCAGCCGCTTGACGATCGAGTAGGTATCGCGTGTTTCAATGTGAAACGGCACGCCGCGGCGAGTGAGATAGTCGGGGAGGACATGGGTGGGAAAGCCCGGTTGTTTCTGATCCAGGTTCACGGCGATAAGGTCGAAATGAATCGGCGCTCGACTGCGTAGCGACAGCAAAATCTCTAGCAGGCCGTAACTGTCTTTCCCCCCCGAGAGGCATACCATGACCTTGTCGCCATCATCGATCATGCGGTAATCGGCGATGGCTTGTCCCACCAGGCGACAGAGACGGGTCTGTAGTTTGTCGATCGCGTCCGAGCGCGTCGCTGGTTGTATGGGGGTTAATAATGGTGGTGTGCTGGGGTTTGGCATGGCGGGGCATTGTATCGCAGGAAGGAAGTAAATGGGATGCTCTTTTTCAGGCGGCAGGAAGCAGCATCGAGA
>JBDTWG010000362.1:0-3919 GCA_040006855.1 Nitrospira sp. | reverse complement strand
TGGTCCAGGCCGCGAGGCTGAACTCCAAGGGGAACTCCGTGCCGTCTTTCCTCAGGCCGATCAGTTCAAACATGTCGGCCTGGACGGTCAATCGTCCGGCGGCGGCTACCCGTGCGACTCCTCGTTGGTGAGCCTCACGGAATCGTTGCGGTATGATTCGGGCTACCGGTTGGCCCAACATCTCCTCGGCTGTATAACCGAAGATCTTTTCTGCGCCGCTGTTCCAGAATGCCACCTGCCCCTGTGAATCCATCAGAATTATCGCGTCGCCGGTTGATTGCACGATCGACCGCAACCGCTCTTCACTCTCCAGCCGTGCCTCTTGCGCCCGTTTGCGTTCAGTGATGTCACGGGCCACGGCCTGGAACCCGATCAGCTTGCCCTCCTCCAGAAGCACCTGGACGTTCTGACCAATCCAGACTTCGCTGCCGTCCTTGGTCAGGGCGAGAAATTCATAATAGGTGCTGGGCTGTTGCCGGAGGAATTGCCGTCCGTAGAACCGTTCAGCCGATTCCTGATGATCCGGATGGATCAACTCGATGAACCGACGGCCCAGCAATTCCTGCTCCGAATACTTCATGATGCGCATGGCGACCGGATTCACGAAGGTGAACCGTCCCGATGCATCCGTTCTATAGATGATGTCGTTGGCCTTCGTGACCAGCAACCGGTACTGTTCTTGGCTGGCTCGTAGCGCTTCATCGGTACGCTTTGCGATGGTGATGTCGCGAAAGACGACGACTCCTCCCTTGAGGTGCCTGTTTTCATCCACCAACGGCCTCGCAGAGACGCTGAGCCAGAGTCCCTCAGGCTGACCCGGACGGCTGAGAAACATGTAGGCATTGGTGACGGGTTCTCCACGGATGGCCCTTGCCAACGGCAGGTCCTCGGCCGGATAAGGTGTGACCCTGTCCGATAAAAATAGAGAATAATGCTCGGACCACTGGCCGATGCTCATTTGGCCTGGACCGCTTCCCAGAATACGCTCGGCGGCGGGGTTCCACACTTTAAACGTCCCCGTTTCGTCGGCCATCACGACGCCTTCGGCCATGCTATTGAGCACAGACTGGAGGAAGCGCGTTTTCTCCCGCAGTTCCTCCTCCAACCGCTTGCGCTCGACCGCATATCTCAGGGCGCGGGTCAGGAGCTGGGCAGTCGTCTGTCCTTTCACCAAATAGTCCTGGGCTCCAGCCTGGATCAACCGCAGTCCCAATTCTTCATCCTCCAGACCAGTCATCAGAACGATCGGAATCCCGTGCGCCGCCACATGCATCGTAACCAGCGTCTCGGCTCCTTGGCTGTCGGGCAACGACAGATCTAGCAGGATGATGTCGATCGTAGCCTGGTTCAGGCATTTGAGGCCTGCATCGAGCCGATCAACATGCGTGAGGGTGAATCGGCCGGCCCCGGCTTCCGTCAAGAGCTCCCGGATAAGACGGGCATCCCCGGCATTGTCCTCCACCAACAGGATATGTGCGGGACTGGTGTTCACTTGGTTCCGTTTTGTGGCGGGACGGGTAATACGACGATGCCGAGCCAAAAGTCTTCGATGGATCGCACCACTCGAACAAACTGATCCAAGTCCACCGGCTTGGTGATATAACAGTTGGCATGAAGGTTGTAAGTCTTGAGCACATCTTCTTCAGCTTGGGAGGTCGTCAGGACGACCACCGGAATGCGTTTCAAACTGTCGTGGGCCTTGATGTCGGCCAATACCTCGCGGCCGTCTTTTTTGGGAAGGTTCAGGTCGAGCACGATGAGATGGGGACGTGCGGCCTTGGCATACTGTCCCTGCCGGCGAAGATAGGCCAATGCCTCGACGCCATCCTTGATCACCGTCAGATTATTGATCACCTTGGCTTCTTTCAAGGCTTCGATCGTGAGGCGGACATCACCGGGGTTGTCTTCCACTAACAGAATTTCAATCGGTTTCACCAGTTCTGGGACGACCATACACAATACTCCTTTGACCTGTGCGGTTGATTCATTCGGACCCTGCTGCCTTGAACATCGCGTGAGATCTGGACGGCTCACCTGAATGATCGGGAATGGTGAACCAGAACGTGGCGCCCTTGCCGAGTTCGGATTCCACCCACATGCGCCCGCCATGGCGTTCGACGATCTTCTTGCAGATCGCCAGGCCGATGCCGGTCCCCGGGAATTCTTCCCTGTTGTGCAGCCGCTGAAAGATGACAAAGATACGATTCGCGAATTGTGGATCAAGTCCGATGCCATTGTCACGCACGGAGAAGAGCCATTCGCCCTGGTTTGGCCGGGCGGAGACATGAATCCGCGGCGGCTGTTCTCCTCTGAATTTGACGGCATTGCTCAGCAGGTTTTGAAAGAGCTGCACCAACTGCCGTTCGTCGCCTGGCACCGTCGGCAAGGGGTCATGAGTAACCACGGCCTGGCTTTCCTTGACTGCGTTGGCCACGTTGGCCAGCGCATAGTTCAACACTGTTTCGATGGATGCCCGTTCGAACCGTTGGCCCCCTGTGCTCACCCGTGAATAGGCCAGGAGGTCCTGAATGAGCTTTTGCATGCGCATCGCTCCGTCCACGGCAAAGGCAATGAATTCATCCGCATCCGCATCAAGTTTTCCCTTGTAGCGCCTCGCTAAGAGCTGGGTATAACTGCTGACCATGCGCAGTGGTTCCTGCAGGTCATGCGATGCCACATAGGCGAATTGTTGCAACTCGGCATTGGAACGGCCCAGTTCCGCCACGGATATTTCCAGATCCTGCCTCGTCCTGATCAGGTCATTCCGCTCGCGCCCCAGCTTCCATGGACCTGGTCGTGGTCCAGGCGGAAAAGTACCAGCCAGTCGAACCCGCGAAAGTTGGCATACCCCCTGGTCCATGCATAGCCCGTGACGACAGCGACTCCCCGGCGCTGATGAACTTCTTCAATGAAACCGGGCTGGTCGCGTGTCGCTATAGTTTGGGCTTGCGAAGGAAGCTCCAGATTCACCGGGTCCCCGTTGATACCTGCGGGGCGTGCTTTTTCGCTGAGGACGGTTCCCTCCCGATCAAGCAACAGCCAGTCATAGGCGATATCACGGTATCGTAGTCGGCCCTCCTGCTCGAACACCGTGCGGAGGTTCTCGAACGGCACTCGCGTGACCACCACGCCGCGAAACTCTCCTTTTGAATCATAGATCGGCGCCGTGAATCCGACGGCCATCTTTCTCTGCGACTCCGAGGAGGGGCGCATGTCTTCGAAGTGAACCGCCCCCGTCCTCCGCACCAGTTCAAAGGATTCAGGGTTCAAGCCTGACGGGCCTTCCGCAGGTAGCCCATCGGTTGCGGCGATCATTTGTCCGTTCTCGTCGGCGACTCCCAGCCACGAGTAATACCAGTAGAGTTGTTTGTATTGCTGGAGTCGAGCGGTCTTTTCACTCCGGGAGCCGGCTTGAAGTAGCGCGTCATTCGCAAACAACTGGATATCGCCGAATCGTTCGAACATAAGGCGGTCGAGGGTGTCTGCAACGCCGCCGGCGTTCATGGCCAGTTCTCTTCCCCGCTCAGAAACCAGGGTTGTGCGCAAATATGAGAGGGCATAGAGTCCTACCGCCGAGGCAATCACAAAACAGAGGAGGAGAACCAGCGGAAGGATGCTTTCGGTCCATGTGGCTCTGTCTGATACGAAGCCGGTTTGGGTCGGCTCGTTCCGCACCGCAGTTTCCATAGAAGCCATATCGTTAGACTTTTGAAGGGCAAAAACGCACTATCATAGCTCGTTCTCTTCTGGAGATCCACCCGAGAAGCAGGTAAGAGGTTCACCCCAGGTGTATTGCCGCGAAGGATTGTTGGCGGTTGCCCGTATTGACTCTCGCACTACCGTCCAAGTACGTTCTCTCGAATTTGGGACGCAGAGGATCTAACCAGATGTTGTCCATATCAACGCACGTGACTATTCC
>JBDTWG010000361.1:0-3926 GCA_040006855.1 Nitrospira sp. | reverse complement strand
GTGAAGCCCCCGAAGGCATTGAAAATTCCCGTTGAAGGCGACAAAACCTGCCACCTCCGGTCTGAACTTATCCAAGGCACGGCTGCCCCAATTCCCACCCACTGCTGTGGTATGCTGACAGAGCCAAGAGACGGGAGGACAACATGTATCTCTCCCACAGAGCATTCACATTTTCGGCTCTCTTCATTCTCTGGCTTACCGGTCCAGCCATCACTACCCCGCTCAGCTTCGCTTCCACTCACATCTACAGCTACATCGACGACGCCGGCGTTCAAACGTTCACCAATGAGTTCGACTCCATCCCTGACCAATACCGCAGCCAACTAAAGCAGCGTGAGGTCGAGGCGCCCGCGGCCGCTCCGCCCCCTGTCTCCGCCGAACCACCCATTCGATCCGCCGACGCCAGGACCGTCACGGCCAGCGGGGAGTATCGCATGAGCGATCACGACACGCGGACCGATGCCATGCGGTTGGCGCTCGAGGCTGCGAAGAAGGACGCGCTCGAACAGGTGGCGACCTACTTGGAGAGCGTGACCGAAGTCCGAAACATGGACATCACGCGGGATGACATTCGCTCCTTTACGGCGGGAATCGTGAAGGTCGTGGAGCAGACGATTACGCCCAGGCTTGAGGACGGGACCGTGGTGATTCGTGCCGACCTCACGGCGGAGATCGATCCGCATGAAGTCGCGCAGGCCATCGCGGCCCTGCGCGAGAACGAGAATGCCAGGCAGGAACTCATGGCGCTCCGCGCCGAAACGGATCGGTTGCAGGAACAGCTCGATGCCACCAGCCGAGCCCTGGCCGCCGCCCCGTCGCCGGACGAGATGCAGCAGCTCAGCCGCCAGCGCGAGGACATGCTCAATGAACTGCAAGCCAATGGTCTCATGTCCCAAGCCTGGACGAGTGTGGTCTATGCCACGCCAGGCTTCTATTCCTATCCCTGGATCGGAGTGGCAGGTGTGAACGGCCTGCTGCTACAGGCGCAAGGCCTCTATCCCCGGCATCGTCATCTTCCGCTCGCACAGCAGTACCTCTCGGCACAGCCAGGCCGAGTGCCGCCCGCACCAGGGGCAGTCTCTGCGTTGCCGCCACGCCACACATTGTTAGTCCCTGCTCCATCCCACGCGCATGTCCATCAGTCGCCGCCGCTGCTCACACCTGCCGGTGTACCTGCAAAGGTGGGCGACATCGTCGTCATTCCCACGCCACGCGCCGTCCCACCGGTGATGCAACGATCTGCCCCCGCACCCACGCCATACCAGCTCCATCCCTCCCATTTCTGGCGCCCTAGTCCCCCCAACATTCACACCGCTCCCGCTTTTACCCCGCACCCGAGCGCATCCGTGAGTCCGCAACATTTCGGTGGGCATACACATTCCAGCGGAGGGGGATACTCTCACGGTGGGAGTGGCGGGAGCCATGGCGGACGCGGCCGCTGACTCAGTCCTTCGCAGATTGCGGCTCTCAAAATCCAACTGACACTCCCACTGTTCCGAGGAGCGCCGCCCGATCAGACGGCCCGACAAACTCGGTGCCGAGCCCACCGTCCAACACCACACGTGAGGTGAGTTGGTGGCGCAGGCCGATTTCCACACCGGTGTGGTTCCGTTGTCCACGCAGATCCGACTGGCGGGTATAGATACTGGCGATCAGCGTGTCACGAAAACTGGTGGGATAGCCCAAGGGATAACTGACTGCGGCGACGGCGCGATAGGCGCCCGGCCTCTCCTGGCCTTGCGGCGAACCGAGCAGGCTGTACCCTACGTTGAGATGCGCCCGGAGTCGCCCGAAGGAGCGCGTGAGGATGCCGGTAAGTTGCATATCCACTCCTTTTGAGTTCACGCCGGTAGGCAGATCGGCCTCCACCCGCACGGCCATGGCCGGAAGGTTCAACGTCTCGGTATTGAAGTTGTACAGCACACCCAGGTGCAGGTCGCCGGATTTGTTCGCGCCGACCAGGGACTTGGGATCGGTAAACAGGTCCCCTTGAATTTCGATCTGGGTGTTCTCAAATGCGCCATAGATAATTTGCGGCTGGAACGTGACGCGCGTGCGGCCCTCACGGCGATCGTTGAACCGCACGCCGCCTTCCATGCCGATTTCGCCCTTCGGAATAGCATACGCATCCTCCATGCCGATCGGGCGGTTGGGATCGAGATTGTCATGGTCCAAGGCCAGAGCCGACGCAGGCAACAGGGCCAGCAGCGTGAGTAACAGGCCGCGGATAACTCGCCTACCTGGCTTGCTCAATGGTGATGCTCCTGCTCCGACTGAGCCTTGACGATCATCGGATTCGTCGCATCCGCGCTGGCCAGGTAATAGGCGTTCACCAGGCGGTAGATTTCGGTGCGTTTTTCGTCCCACGTGGGCACGAGTTCACTCGTCAGAATATCGCTGATGTTGTCATGCAGCATGTGAAGGTTGTCGAAGATGTTGGCGAGCTCCGGATAACGCGCCGCGAACGTGGGACTCAGCTCCGCCGTGAGCGGCATGAACGTCCACTGCACCGGCGGATCGGCCAGATAACCGCGGTAGGTCGTGAGAATAGGCCGCACAGCCTGGGTCTTCGCCACGAGATCGGGAGCCGCCTGCAGCGGATCGTACACGGCCACCTGCAGGTAGTGATACGACCAGATGGTGGCGTTGAACAGGGGGAACCGTTTCCTAAACGCCTTCGAGTAGGAAAACTGATCCAGCCGATGGTGATCCAGCCGCTTCGCCGTAATGGCGTAGACGCTCTCTTGGTAATAGTTCAGGACGTTTCGAATCGCGCGATCCTTGTCCGGTTCATCCGAGACGACGATGTCATAGGTTGCGCGGTGGAGCGCGTGGGCTTCGTCGAACGTGTTCTGGGCACGCCAGGCCAGCTTCATGTAGGTCGGGGCGATGGCCTCCTCATTCGGATTGAGCCGTGGCTTGGTGGCAATAAAGGCCAGCGTTTGCTTGCGTGCTGTGTCCTCAATGGCCTGGACGTCTGTGCCGCCGGTGAGCAAGAGATGTTCGTACAGATTGGAATGCCCGAAGTCGACGCCGTTGAACTCGCTGTCGAGTTCGGCGAGATCCTCGCGCAGGGCGAAGTTCCACAGCGCGCGATAATAAAACCGCTTGTCGCGCGGTTCAAACTGGCTGCAAGCGCCCATCGTGACGGCGATCGCCGCTGTCACGATGATGACGCCCAGCCGCATGAAGTGCTTCCGTTCCATCATGGTCCTTACATGGAGGGTCATAGACGCCGACTCAGTGACCATGCTGCGCATGTACTAACGCATGGCCCTGTCCGCGCGCAATCAGCCAGCGATTCACCGGGAAGGCGGCAGCTCCCGCCATCACCAACGACACCACGAGGCTCCCCCAGAATAACGGATCTGACAGGCCGGCCTCCATGGCGCCCGGCAGCACAAGCATGATCGCATTGTCCACGACCTCCATCGTCGTCATCGAAAACGTATCGGATGCGAACGCCAACCCAAGCACTGCGCTCCAGGCCATGCCCGCCCGGCGCAAGGGCCACAGCGTCATGCCATAACCAAAAAGGAACGCGAGTATAACGGCCAATCCCACCGTCGGCCAGTTGGACCATCCCAGCGCCGTGCCGACGACCATGCCCAGGACTTCGCCGATCGTGCAACCGGTCAAGCAGTGGACGGTGGCCAGGAAGGCCGTGCGGTTGAGCGATAAGACTGCGTGCTCCGGCCCATGGCGACTGTGATCCACGTGATGCCCGTGGTCCTCAGGTTCTGCCTGTCGATGTTCTTGCGATGTCGCGCAGCACGTTGGCTGCGTTCCTTGGTAAGGCATGGTGGCCTGAGCGGATTCGGTCTGCGTCATGGGACACCTCCCTGTGAGTGGTGATCATCGGCTCCTTCAGCCATACAGACGGAGGAGGAATCCGAACATTACAGTGCCTTCAGTCAGGCAGCGCG
>JBDTWG010000360.1:0-3966 GCA_040006855.1 Nitrospira sp. | reverse complement strand
CACCCTGTGTTAGGTTCACGACTCAGAGAATGCACCGGGCTTGTCATGAACGTGGACGGTCGTCCGGCAGAACAGATCTTCTATTATCCGGACAATTTAAAATTCAGGTCGTGTATGACATTGTTCATGGAGGCTACTAGTAGGAATAATATTTTCCAGGATGCTCTTTGTAAGTATTTCGAAGGTAACCCTGACCAATCGACTCTCGACATCTTGAGACGTTTCAGGCTGTAAGCGAGAAGAATCAGTGTCAGGAATTATTTCCCCGCTCGTGGGGACCAGTTCTTCTGGCCCACTCCAGTCGCCGCTCGTCCCAACTCTGCACTCTCGACATTGCGCCTCCCCTCAACACCCAGATGGATCTGGCCGACCTAGCCACATAGAATACCCTTGCTCATGCTAGCGAATGGGTAGCCTTGCAAGGAGGAAAAACGATTATGCCGCATCTCTTCGAGCGCCTCACGCTTCGTGGGGTGGCGCTCGCCAATCGCATTGCCGTCTCACCGATGTGTCAATATTCCAGCGAACAGGGATTCGCCACCGATTGGCATGTCGTGCATCTGGGGAGCCGCGCCGTGGGAGGAGCCGGGCTGGTCATGACGGAAGCGGCTGCGGTCCTACCGGAGGGGCGCATTAGTCCGCAGGACTTGGGAATCTGGAGCGACGACCATATCGAGCCATTGGCCCGCATCGTGCGTTTCATTCACGAACAAGGGGCTGTCTCGGGCATACAGTTGGCTCACGCGGGACGCAAGGCGAGCACCTATCGTCCTTGGGACGGCCAGGGCGCGGTTCGTCCGACTGAAGGCGGCTGGCCGGTGGTGGGGCCGAGCGCCCAGGCCTTCAGCGATGACTATGCTGTTCCGAGTGCGCTGACCGAGGATGACATCCATGCCGTCGTGAGGGCCTTTGCGGAGGCCGCGCGCCGCGCCTACGACGCCGGCTTTCGGGTCCTGGAAATTCACGCCGCGCATGGATACCTGCTGCACCAATTTCTCTCGCCCTTGAGCAATCAGCGCCACGGTCGGTACGGCGGTTCGTTCGACAACCGGATGCGCCTCCTGCGCGAAGTCGTCGAGGCCGTGCGTGGCATCTGGCCGGATCGTTATCCGTTGTTCGTCAGAATTTCTGCAACGGATTGGACGGATGGTGGGTGGGATCTCGACCAGTCGGTCGAATTGGTCCGGCGCCTTGGGCCCCTGGGCGTCGATCTCATCGACTGTTCCTCCGGCGGCAACCTCTCTCGGGCGAAGATTCCCGTTGGGCCGGGCTATCAGACGCCGTTCGCCGAACGAATCCGACGCGAGACGGAGGTGATGACCGGCGCTGTCGGCCTGATTACGGCGCCGGCCCAGGCCGATCATATTATCCAGAGCGGGCAAGCCGATCTCATACTGCTCGCGCGTGAGATGCTGCGCGACCCCTATTGGCCCCTGCGGGCTGCCCGTGAGCTGGGCCACGCCGTCTCCTGGCCGGTGCAGTATCTGCGGGCCGCTCCTGCAGGTACCCAGGCTCGTTGACCGTGGATCTCCTTCGCCCGAGCACTGCATCGCCAAACATCACGTCATTGCGGAACAGTGAGAGGGGATCAGAGAACAATTCGCGAAGACTAATCGGTCACCCTCTCTCATACCAACCGGCCGACACCGGGATCCGTGCACGAGATCACGCTGGCACCCATCATCATGAACTGTTTAACTGTCACGGGTTACCGGGATGAAACGTCGCATCCCGTGCCTTGTAGGATGGAAAACATATCCCTTGACCTCGTCCATCTTCGGGTACAGGATAACGGTGTGACATTTCAGCAATGCTGACTCGTTTATTAGCCTTTCCTGAGACCTCCTCTGGCAACCGATCTTTCTGGCTTCCGTTCCAACACCAGGAAGATCCTGATTATTCATGGACGATTAGAATCCTGCGAGGCGCCCTTGGTGTCACAGCAAAAGCCTATTACTGCTCGGATTCTCGACATGCTCCGAGCCTCCCCTGAATGTGCCTTCGAGGCCTTGGTGAATCGCTGTCCGGAATTCACTTTCAACGAGCTGTATCAGGAAGTGTCTCGGTTGAGCCGTGCAGGACAGGTGATCATCAGGAGAGGCGTGGGGATCTTTGCCATCAAACAAGCTGCGGTGATGAAATGAGTCCTCTGCAGAGCAGGGACGGGAGAGGAACCGGGATGAGGGCCGGTCTTGCGACCCAACACTTCGTTGCGCGTGTCTGCTCTACCCCATACTTACTCACTTAGCGACCTCCTTACCTCACCGCCTCCTACCCGCCGAGATTCGGTCTCCGATACGGGCGCTACATGTTGCCGCTCGCACGGCCCGTGATCTCAGGCGGCGGAGAGCGTATGGCATGGTGAGAAATGACTTCTCACCCCTTCTTGAGCCGTCCAGATTTTCGCACGAGTTCCTTCTTGCCCGGTGGAAGATGATACTCAGCATGGAGCCGGTAAAACATTTCCGCACCTTCCAATCGTTGGATTTCAGTCGGCATCGGGACTTCCGAAAGGGTCTGACCTTTCATCGGGGCGATCTGAACATGCACCCCCTTTCCCTTACGATCCTTTCCGGAGGTCAGAATCCCCCCTCCCACAATCGCTCCCTTTTTATCCGTCAGAACATGTAGGGTTCGCTTTGCTTTCACCTAAACCTCCTTCACGATTGTCAGACGTTCCCCCCGCCTTGAAGCGAGAAATGTGCGACTTCTTTCCCGATATTCGTCACCGTCACCGAATAGACAATCGGACTCGGTGAACCGGGATGCGAGCGAATGGGCTTCTTCTCTTTGGTTTGCTGGGTCACCATGAGCTGTGCCGGATTGATCCCGATCCCATCGGCCATGATCCACTGGGCGCCGTAATCCTCCCCGCCCCACTCGGCCTCATTGATCAAGTTGCCGCGTGCGATACTGAGGCGGATGGCTTGACCCGGCCCCAGCCAGAAATCCCCGACCTGATTAAATGCCATTGAGCACCTCCCTATGAATGTTGCCGCGCATTGTACATAACATCCGCTCGCGATGATATCCGGCATGCGCCCTTACAAAATTGCGCCGCTGACTCGCCGCCACTCAGTCGCATCCTGCTGCCCGTCCGACCACCGGAAGGCGCACGTGTCGAAGGTTAAACATTGACTGCATCCATCATTCCGTCACTCGCATGTTTTCCCCCGCCCTTCCTGTAAGGAGGCGGCTTCTCCCGCGACTTCCTACCGACACCATGCCTGTGATGCAGGCACTCCGTGGATGAGCGAGTTGGGGTTGTAAGGTCCAGGCGTTCTCAGCGACTCAGGCACGAAGGGTGGAATCAATCACGTTAACTTCCATTCGAGGGAGTCAGCCATGAAGACACACGCACAGCAAATCACATGTGGGGACTGATCCTGGCCATGGGCGTTGCCCTGACATCCGTTACCGGAACAGCGCAGGCAGACAGTATGAAAAAAGGGCATCGACTCTTGCTGAAGAGTGCGATCGAGAATGCGAATTTCACCGAGGTGACTTTGCCGATTTTCGAAGGCCAAGGCAGCGGGGAGCCGGTCTGGTTCGTCGTGACGGAATCTTCGGATCGCGCAGACGCCGAACAACGTGGTGTCCACTGGAGCCCCAAGATGGCCAACGGCAAGGGCACGCTGGCGGTTCAACACGTCGACATGGTCAATGGCCGGATACAGTTCCTTGGCAGCGTGGACTTTGCGCCGGAGCGGATCGTGGAGCCGAGTTCCACCGGCTTTCCCCCGAAAGAGGCGAAGCCTGGAGCCATCGGGGAAGCGCTCTATTCTCCGTTGATCGAACTGCCCAATGGGGTGGTGTTGAACGCCCCGCAGATCAAGAACGCCAGCGGACATCATGATCGGCTGATTCATATCGATCTGGAAAAACGCGTCGCCACGTTTCGCATGACGGATGGCTTCTTCGAAGGTCGCCGAGTTCACTACACCTCGTTCAACGCCTCCGATCCGG
>JBDTWG010000359.1:0-3967 GCA_040006855.1 Nitrospira sp. | reverse complement strand
ACACTCGAAGGGTCGCCGCTTGATCACCTTATCCACAACTCTTGACGATATCTCTATTGCAATCGAATGGAGTCTGACACGTTCGACGGGACACAGTTCGGCACTATCTCTGAAGGAGACACCCATGCCCTCTGTCTTGAAGAAGCCGGTGGTTATTCAAATATTAGTTCTCCTGTTATTTCCCATTTCGTGTTGGGGAAACGATACGCCAAACTATCAAGAGGTCGTCATTTCCAATGGGGGTTCCATTCAGGGACAGATCAGTCTCATCGGAAAAGTCCCTAAACCCAAAGGATATAACCTCACCACCCTTCCCGATCCGATTTACTGCGGCCGAATCTCTGACGGAAAAGGTTGGCGCCTCTTACAACCGTTTGACGTCGGACCAGAGGGGGAGTTCCGGCAGGTAGTCGTACGACTGGAAGGAGTACCCAAAGGTAAACCTTTTCCACCAGCCAACTCACCGCATATCCAAGCTGTTGACTGCCAGTTCCTACCATTCATCAATGTCGTGAGAGATCAACAGAATGTGGTCGTGGTGAATATGGATCCGGCGATGCACGATATTCAAGCGTACGAAACCTCGCAACTGGGGCCTCGGGTCCTCTTCAACATTCCACTGCCGATTAGTCCGCGTTACCCCAGGGAAGTCGCCCTCAGCGCGCATTTTCACAAACATTATCAGGGGCCCCCGATGACTCAGACGGTAAAAATGACGAAGGGACGACGTGTTTTTACCATGCAGTGCGGCTTCCACGCCTTTATGGAGAGTTGGGCGTTGATACCGGACAATCCCTATTTTGCAGTGACCGATACGGATGGACGATTCGAGATTGGCGATATACCGCCGGGGACATACAAGCTGTCCGTCTGGCATCCGTACCTCCGCGACGCCCATGAGCAGATCATCACGGTCGGTCCGAATGCATCACAGGAGGTGCACTTGAAGGTTGCGGCTCCTACGGGGAGACTGTACGCGAACCAAATGGTTGAGAACGCTTACACCCGTTATACCATCACGGAAGAGGTACAAAGTCAGATCGTCCCAACTTTAGAAAAGCAGGTCTACTGATGATGCCCCCGTGCGGTCAGCACTACCGCGAGTGCCCGAGGGAACCGTCCCGGTTGGGACACCATATCTGTACGGATGATGTCGTCGGGGAGAGGTCTCCATTCAAGGGCTACCTGACACGAGCAACGGGCAGGCGTCGCTCGTGGGATAGGGGACTCCCCAGCGAAAAAGCGCAAGGACGGGTGCATTGGAAGTGGACCAGAGTGAGCTATGGTGAGCAGGAACTTGCAAAAGTCCCTCTGCCCAACTCTCACAATGAACGGGATTGCGTATTGACTGATGAGGAATGGGCGAGGGTGTACCGTGCGGCCAAGGCCCATCTCAGGCCAGTTCTACTGACCGCCAACTTGGACAACGCTTCGGTGAAATTGTCGGCCTCACCTGGGATCGTGTCGATGTGAAGAGGGGAGGTATCGCCCTCCGCTCCTTGGACACGAAGACCAAGACGACACGTCAGGTTTTCATGACTCCGGATGTCAAAGTGATCTTACGGCGATTCGCTCTGATACGCAGTCTTGCCACAAGGCATGTTTTCACGTACAAGGACCGACCGCTTCAACGGGTCAGCCGGTCCTTCAAGACCGCCCTCATGGACGCGGGCATAACGGATTTCCGGTTCCACCACCTGCGCCACTGAGCCTCTACCAACCTCAGAAGGGCAGGGGTGGACAAGGCAACGGCAATGCGAATCGTTGGATACAAGTCTGAGAAGATGTGGAAACGGTACAATGCCATTGAGGAGCGGGACTTGACTCAAGCAGCGGAAAAGCTCGATAAGTTCGTCACAGCTAACACTCTAATAACACCTGAGGAAACCTCCTTGGGTTCATGAGATATTAACCCATTGATAAATATAGCGCGCCCGTAGCTCAGTCGGATAGAGCATCAGCCTTCTAAGCTGAGGGTCGTTGGTTCGATTCCAACCGGGCGCACCACAAAATCAATAAGTTAAGAATTTTGCGGCCAGCTTCTTTTTGGCATGTAGAAACAGTGTAGAAATCTCTAGGATTTTTATTTCTGCTTTACGCCGGGGCAGGGGAGTGGCCAGGGGACGATTATGACGCAGCTGCCAGAAATCGTCACCTGCGTTTGTGGCCATAAAATTTCGACACGTGATTACGGTATGGCATGGCCGAAAGGATCTACTGAACCCGGAAAAATCGTCGAGGGTTGGGACCCTACATGGGACGCATATAGTTATGCCTGCTGGCATTGTGGTCGTTATATGATCAATAAGCCCCTGATCTTTCCGAAGTGATGCCCAACCTTTCAATCTCGTCATACGGCACAGATTTCCCCACTCATTTCACAACAGGCTTGTACATCCTTAAGGACTGAGTTGTGCGTCGCCCACTGATCAAGTTCGTCTGGGACACATCAGCCATTATTAATATCAAAGAACCCGATAGCCATGGCTACTCTGCAGGAAACAGCCTGATGAAGGATCTCTTTGACGGTTGGATCAAAGGGCCATACCTAAACATTTTCCCAAGCATAGCGATGTTTGAGGTTTCAGCTACGATTGCAAGGAAACGCCGAGAAGGTAAGAATATTCTAAAGGATTTTTATCTTTTTGATGAGAACTCAGTGGTGTATCCAATAGATGAAGCTCTCGTTCGTAAGTCCGTGAATCTGTTTGCGCGGCCAGGTTTTAATCAGCTACGTGGCGCGGATTTAGTGTTTGCCTGTATAGCCTTCCTGGAGAAGGCGTATTTGATCACCCTTGATAAAGGAGTAATCAAACATATGTCAGGACATCTGGAAGTGATCGACCTAAACAACAGCATTGACTCGGCCAATTACCGGAAGCTCTTTGCAGACAGAATGCCTAAGATAGTCTGACTGGCCTTTGTCCGAGCCCTTGAACATACTCTTCGAAAGGCCGTCCTGTTGGAATCCAAAACGATAGAGAATCACCATGCATAAAGTAAAGATCGGAGTCGAATACGTTAATGATCAAGATGGAGAGTATTGGAAGGTGAAGCACTGTTTGGTGCCCACGGACCCTAATACGACTCAGCCATTAGCTTCAGGCGAACGATATAAAACCAAAGACGAGGCCGTTGACGAAATGAAGCGGCGCGCCCGCGCTGTACTCGGGAAAAAAGATGGGACAGAAGCGATGAGGACATTGATTGGGATGTTCTGGAAGGTTAACAGAGTGACGATGCAATGGATCATCAGGGATAGTATTAATGCTCGCACATACAGAAAAGAGGCACTATGGAAGGTCTCGCTTGGGCAGCAATCTTTATCTTCGTCGTTCTCCTCGGAATGGTCCACAACGAGCTAAAACAAATCTCAGCAGGCTTGAAAGACATGCGCACGGACTTACAAAAGCACCTTGGCTGTACCAGAGACAGTAGCTACAAAGAAGACAACATTCATGCACTACTCTCCGACACTCACCGATTAACCAAGAAATACGTCAATTTCAAACTATACGGTTCAAACACCATGTAATGCGGTGGGGTTCGGTGCTTCAGGGACAAAGGCTCCGTAAGCGTTGTCTTCCTGGCATTCACCCTGCCACTCCATGGCGTCTCTCGCGTGGTTACCGATTGCTTGGACTGGTACCGGCGCCTTCGCTTCTGGTCGTCCTCCCCGCATGACAAACTCGCTGTGCTCCTGCAAGGCGGCTTGCACGGGCTCCATCATGCTCTGCGTATAGATGCCGGTGTATTGGAGGTTCGAATGGTTGAGTACCCACTTCGAGACCAGCGCCAGATTCGTGCCCCGGTTCACAAGGTACGTCGCGGCAGTCCTTCTGAGATCATGCGGGCGAATGTCGTCCATGTTGACGCGACGACGGATGCGAAGCCAGACCTAATGGACCGTGGCATAGGAATTGGTCCCGGTTGCACGCGACGGCAATGCTGCTGACCGTCGGGCTAT
>JBDTWG010000358.1:0-3969 GCA_040006855.1 Nitrospira sp. | reverse complement strand
GCGGATAAAGATCCGACCGCTCCGGGGCTCAAGCGCGCGCGTGATCTGAACGTGCAGGTGGCCGAAGGGGTGCAGGATCTGATCCAGAATCACGGCGTCAATCTCATTATGGATGTCACCGGCGACCCCTCTATGGGACCGCTCATTCATGCGACGAAACGTCCTGGTTCGGAGGTCCTGAGCGGAGCCACCACACGATTGTTATGGAACCTCGTCCAACACCAGGCAAAACTTGAAGCCGAACTGTTTCAAGCCGACAAAATGGCCGGGCTGGGCTCCTTCGCCGCCGGCATTGCCCACGACATCAATAATCCGCTGCAACTGATCCTTGGACTCGCAGAAAACCTCACCGAGGAGCAGGACCTGGAGGTCATTCACGAGCAGGCACGCGACATCACAGAAGCCGTCAAACGCACGAGCGCGATCTGCCGCGACCTCACCAGCTATGCGAGGCGCAACGGCGCCGGCGAAGACGTTCCCGTCAACCTCAACATGAAAATGGATGAGGCGCTGAAAATCGCTCGGTATGCCGTCACGCTCCAGGATATTACGGTCGTTAAACACTACGACGCGGCCGCCACAGTGATCGGAAACCCGGATGAGCTGCTTCACGTCTTTGTCAATTTGATCACGAACGCCGTTCAGGCCATAACGAAACGCGGCACCTTGACGCTCCAAACCGCCGTCGGGCCGGACGGAGGAATCACCGCCTCGGTCAGCGATACGGGGTGCGGGATTCCCAAGGAAGCGTTCTCGAAGATTTTTGAACCGCTGTACACGACGAAACCCCCAGGGAAAGGCACCGGGCTGGGATTGTACAATGTGATGTCGGTGATCTCGAAGATGGAAGGTCACATTTGCGTCGAAAGCGATGTCGGCGTTGGCACGACCTTCCGTATCGAATTTCCACAGGTTCAGCTGACGATGCCAGGCGCGCCCCTATGACGATCACCTCGCATCCGTTCTCAAACGCCCTCGGATGGGGGCTGAAACGCAAGCTCATCGTGTCCATGCTGTTGGTCGGCGTGGTCCCTCTTTTACTCGGCCTCGGCATGGCCTTCCTGCAGGGCTCAAAGGAAATCCAGGTTGTCAGCGGCGAGAGTTTCCAGGCGCTGGCCACCGAGGCGGCCCGCAAATTGGATTTGCTCGTGGCGGAAGAAGTGGCCAGGACATCGCGCATTGCCGCCCATCCGGACATTGTTCGCGAGTTGGAACGGCGGCGCGATGCGCTGCAGGCATCGAACACAAATCCTGCGCATGTCTCACTCGCTCAACAGAAGGCCCGCTGGGAGGCGCGGGACCCCTCCGCCGTAAAAGCGTTGACCGAGAATCCCACCGCGCTCCTCCTACAAGGATTTTACGCCGGTTCACAGAGCGAATCCGACCTGCTTCTTCCCCAAGTCGTCCGCGCCGCCACGAAAAAGCTATTCGTCACAGATGTGCAGGGAAATCTCTTTGCAGCCCTGACGGCCAAACCCAGCTTCGCCCATGCCGACAGCGCCTGGTGGAAAGGCTCTTTCAACAAAGGAGTGGGTCAACTCTACATTGAAGACCTCCATTTCGATGACCAGGCCAATGCCTACGTGGTCAGCATTTCCCTTCCGATCATGGACAGCCTCCGCTATGAGGTGGTCGGCGTCCTCCATCGTGTGATCGATGCCAAGGAATTTTTCTCTCCCGCCACCCATCCCATTCGATTCGGCAAGACCGGCCACGTGATGCTGATCGACAGCCGTGGGATCGTTCTCAGCTGTCCCATTCTTCCCACCGGTGTGCGCCTATCAGATCCGGCGCTGATCCCACAGGTCACGATTCACGAGCCCGGGTGGGTGACGGCCGACAGCGACGGACATGGCGGCAGCGGAACCGCCATCATTGGATTTGCCCCCCTTCCGGAGACCAGCCGCGCCACGAATGGCACTCTGGAAAAAGACGCATGGCATACCTTCGTGTGGCAATCCTCCGACGAGCTCTTCGCGCCGATCCGGCATCTCATGCTGTGGATGGGCATCCTTGCACTGGTCGCGCTCGGGTTGCTCGCCACCCTGGGATATTTCGCTGCCAGCCGCATCGTGACTCCAGTCCGCCGACTGCAGGAAGCGGCGCGACTCATCGGGCGTGGAGAGCTGCGCGAGCCGATACAGATTCACACGGGGGATGAATTGGAGGAACTTGCGGTGGAGTTCAACCGCATGCACACCCAACTGGAAGCCGCCTTTGCCGGGCTCACGACGCAGGTCGAAGAAAAAACCCAGGAAGTGCAGTATCTGCAGAAATCGACCGATCAGGTCCTCGACGCCGTGCCGACTCCGATCATCATGATCGACCAACAGGACCGCATACAATATATGAATCGGGCATCGCGGGAAGCGCTCAACACAAGCGAGAACGGCTGGTCCGGACGCCCGCTCTTCGACCTGCTGCCTCTCGATCAGGAGCACCTCCAGGCCCTTCGGCAAAACCTCCGCGCAGTAGCGCGTGGCGCACCAACAGCGGCGCCTCCATCCGATCAAGAATACTCACCCAAAGAAGCCCGCGATCCGCTCAATCCCAGCCTGAACCAAACCTCGTCTTCGAGGCGGCAGGAACTGTCGCTGGACTCGCATCTGTACCACTATGAGTGGTTCCCATTGGAAAGTCGCAGCGGTGCGGGAACGCGATTCGGGCTCGTGCTGCGCGATACGACCGACGAGAGCCGCTTGCAAGATCAGCTGATACAAGCTGAAAAATCCGGCAGCCTCGATGTGTTGACCGCCGGCATTGGGCATGAACTCAACAATCCGCTGTTCGGGATTCTCGGTCTCGGGGAGGCTATTCAGGAAGAAGGCGATTTGGCGCGCGCCAAGGGGTATGCGCAGGACATCGTCGGCCATGGGCGAAAGATGGCGGCTATTATTCGAGACTTCACCGGAGTGGCCTCCCGCGAATCCAAGAGCCAACGGGTACCGGTAGATGTCACCGCTCAATTGGAACAAGCGCTCGCGATCGTGCAGACATCACACGATTGCCTGGGGTTGAACGTCCAGAAACACTATGTGACGCTCCCCCTCGTGACGGCCCTTCCCGACCAGGTCCGGCTGGCCTTTATCAACATTCTCACCAACGCCATTCAAGCCATCGGCGGACGGGGTGATTTGTGGTTGAGCACGGAGGAGCAGGGGGGGATGATCACCATCAAGATCCGGGACAATGGGCCAGGCATTCCCAAGCAACACTTGGGTAAAGTCTTCGACCCATTCTTTACGACCAAAGGGCAAGGAGAGGGATCCGGCCTCGGCTTGACCGTGGCGCAACGGTTGATCAAAAAATTCGGCGGCGAGATTCGGCTTGAGAGTCCGGAAGGACAGGGCACCACCTGTGTGATCATCCTGCCGGCGGACAAGGCCGGCGTGCGGAAGGAGGAGCCATGCGTCCCATCCTAACAATCGTCCAAGCACGGCCGCTCTGGTGCGCCCTGATTCTGGCCTGCGCTTCGTCCTATTCGCTCCAGGCAAAGGATGTTCCGCCGCCCACTGGGATTTCCCCGGAAAAAGTCGCAGATTACGTGCATGCCGTGTTGGACGCGGATCGCACAATCTATACGAATCAGGTCGTCAACCGGATGCAGGCCAAATCCATCGTGTCTGCCGCCGAACATTGGGAGCAAGAAAATGCCTTGCCGCTCCCCGCGCAGTTCCTCCAACATTCGGGAAAACTCGTTGCTGAATCGGGGCGAGGCATTCGATACCGCCTCATCAGCCTCTGGCCGGTGTACCAGCGCAATGCCCCCGCCACCGACCTGGAACGCCGGGCCCTGGAGAGTTTTGCGCAGACGCCCGACCGCCCCTTTACGGGAATCGTCTCGAGCGGCCGAAAACAGTATTTCCAGGCGGTGTATTCAGACCGCGCCATTTCAGACGCTTGCGTCAAATGCCATAACAATCACCCCCTGAGTCCCAAACGAGACTTCAAACTCAATGATGTAATGGG
>JBDTWG010000357.1:0-3983 GCA_040006855.1 Nitrospira sp. | reverse complement strand
GCGCGAAGCGTTTTCAGATAGAGAGCCACGGCTTTCGCGTCGGCATCACTAAGTCCCAAGCTAGGCATACGGGTGTCGGACTTCATGGCCTGAGGGTTTCGCAGCCAGCGATACACCCAGGTCGGATTGAGTCGGAATCCGGCACGATCAAGCGCGGGGCCAACTTTTCCGCCTTCATCTCCAATTTTGTGGCAACCGTTGCAGCCATACTTGCTCACATACAGTTGTTTGCCTACCTCGGCGAGTTTCGTCGCGGCGTCCGGCTTCATCGTCATATCTGGACGAGCAATGTTGACGCCCTTCCCAGGTCTGGTCGTGAAGTTCGTGAGGGTAAGGGAGGCCTGATCGAGTTCCTTCTTCGCTTGGCCCATGAGCTGCATTTCTTTCAGATAGGCGTTATCGTCTACTTCCACGCCCTTCTTATCCGCCTCATCGCTGGCTTTCTTTTCCGCTTCCTGGGCGACGCGTTCGGCTTCCTTGAATTTCTGCTCTGCCGCTTGGACCGCCGCCTGAAGGTCTTTCTTTCGCCCTTCGACGTTGAATTCCAGTTTCCTGCCGTGCAGCGACCGCACATACCCCACAATACCCCAGATTTCCTCTTCAGAAAGGGTGTGCTTAAACGTCGGCATGGTCGGGACCGCAAATTCGTCGTCACCGATCTTGTCCCCGCCTGGCCCCGTATCTTTCATGTCGCGCGAGATGGTGTTAAAGATTTCTTCGTCTTTGAAGGTGCCCATCTCTTCTTTATTGGAGAGGTCTTTGGGTTTTGGATCCGTCATGGAGGACCAATTGAAGCCCTCATTTTGTTTTCCGTTTTCCCCGTGGCAATGCATGCAATAGTGGGTATAGAGCTTCTTACCCTTCGCGGCCTGTTCGTTTTGAAACATCGAACAACCCCCGGCCCCGATGAGGCCCGAAAGACCGACCACGCCTGCTACCGCTCCGATTACGCGTATTCTTTGCCACGCCCTCATGCTCACGACCCTTTCTTTAAACGTCTCACGAGGACCATCTCAAAGCCCAATGCCAAGGCCACCGCGAGTAATGCATACAGGTACGGCGAATAGTCCGGCGGCGCATCAGCCCGGAAGTACCACCAGGACGAAATCGCCTTTTCAGAGCCCTTTTCCTTCGGCTGGCCGGTGTCCGTCTTTTTGCCGTCCCAAATGGCAAAGGCAATACTGGCAAACTCACCTGGCTTGAATTGAGTATCCTCATCTGCATGATTGCTCTGTAAGGGGCGAGAGAACACGACTTTCCAGACGCCTCCCTGAAACACCCCTTTCGCCTTCACGTCCTGATGTGCATGGGGCTTGAGCGTGCCGAAACCCTTTGCGCCCATGTCCACGCCTTTGCCATCCTTATTTTTCCAATACCAAATATTCACCGGGCCACCCTGCACCTGCGCCATTGGCTGCCCGTGAGCAAAATGCGCCTTGGTATCGCCAACCATAAACTCAAGGGCGGCGGCGTCTTCAGGGTCTTCAGACGGATCGTTATATTCCAGGAGAATGGCCACGTTGGTCCCATCATGTAACCCGCGGACCTTCACGCTTTTTGCCGTGACCTCGGTGATGCGAGTCGGCCAATGCACTTGAGGGGACAGCGGAAACTCAGACATCGCGGCTGTGGCCCACACGGCCGCAGTCGGATCGTCGGCTGGCAGCGCTCCCTTGACCAGCGTAGCACGGACGGACACGCCCTGTTGGCTGAAAGCCGGCTCTTGTCCGGTGGCTAGAAATAGTCCCATGAGGCCAACAGCCCCCACCCACCATCTCGCTCCTGGTCTCCTCACTCGTGCCATACGCTCCCCTTAGTTGCTCAGCAATCTCTGATGGGAGAAATTATTCGGACTCGTCCCACGTACGAGGCTTTTGTCCGGCTCCATCGTATTCGCCCATAATGACTTTCCAAATGTCTTCATCGGATAACTCAAGCTCCCAACGCGGCATGGCCGACTTCCACGGCATGCCTTCGACGGGAAGCCCGACGCCGCCCTTTTTGATCCGCCAGAACAGAAAGCTTTCCTGAAGCATGGCAATCGTCGTTGGATCTTTAAAGTTGGCCGGCGGAGGAGTAAACCCAGTCGCGGCAAAGCCCTTCCCATCAAAATTACCGTGACAGGGCGAACAGCGAGAGGCATATAAGCCCTTGCCGTACATAATATTGTCCGGAGTCTTCGGAACAGGATTCGATAAACCCGTGTACTCACCTGGAGGAGCGGGATGGATGGTACGGTTTTCTGCCGGAGGCGCGTCACTTGACGCGGTGCTCCCGTAAGTCTGCCAGCCGACGAGCAAGGGGAACAGCGCCAACACAAGGTATCGCGCACTGCTGAGAGCTCCTCCGCTTTCTCCGGTCAGAAACCGAAAGATTGGACCGAAAAAAGCATCCTTCGATGCTCCGCTCAACGTGGCAAAAATCACGATACCCGCAGTAGTCAGCATCAAGTAGAGGAAGATCAAGCTCGAGGGCAACGGCGCGGAATGCGGTAGATTTGGAACGATAAACTTCAAAAAGAGATAAATTAAGACCGTAAGAATAATCGGCCTGACGAGTACGCCTCCCATATCTTCCTCCTCTACTTCACCGACAACTATCGAGCTTGAGCCACAGCGAGCGAACCGGCATCAGCCGCCTTCACTGGCGCCGGGGTCGCACGCGGCAGATCCAATTCAGATGGGTTCACGCTGATGGGCTCACCGCTCATTTGTTGCAGGAACGCGATGACCGATAGAATTTCATTCTTAGACAAACCGATGGGGTTCTTATTGATATGCGGCATCCTGGCCGGATACTCCTTCGGAATGCCTTCATGGCGGTAGTCCAAATAGATATAGGCTTGGGGTTCCGTCAAGCTCTCAAACATGAAGTCACGAGACAGTTTGGCGCCGATCCCTTTCAAGTCAGGACAACGAGCCGATTCGCTCGGACCGATTGAATGACAGAGCGCGCACTGGCCCTTACTGAAAAATATCTTCTGGCCGATCGTGGCCATATCCGTCGGGGTTTTAATATCGGCGATGTTGATACTTTCCTCTGCCGGCGGCAAAGACGCCATTTGCGGGACGGCGAGCGCCACTAAGGCAAATAGCCCGAGCACGATCGATACAAAACCGATCACCCGAGCAAACTGCGACTTCACAAATAAGAGAATGATGGTACCGAAGCCGACGACGCAGAGACCGATTAGCTGCAGTTTGACAACTTCGCTCATAAGCCCTCAACTAAGGATAAAGATCACTGCCCACCCTTGGCGGGCCAGAGAAAGATCATCTTCCCAATCAGATCGGACGATGGTTCACCGAAGCATCCGGGGAGGCTTCATCTAAGGCCGGAGACCCGCCCGCCATGGCTGGAATCCCGCCTGACTCGGCTTGGCCCTTTACGCTCGCTGCCGCTTTGGCCTTATCCCCCATCGTGGCTACCCAGAAAATGAAGGCCACCAACATACAGAATAGAAACGTATTCAACGCCATAAGGGTCGCCGCATAACCGAGAGCTGGCGAGAAGGCGTATTGGGATGAATCGCGCATGACGCCATACACATGCCAATGCACGCGGGATGAGGATCTCGCATAGCCCATCAGCGTCATAAGGAGAATAACCATGACCGCATTCAACACGAGGGCATAGCCAGCGCGAGGCGGCATTCTCCCCCATACCATTTCCGTCGTCGTCTTCGCACTTTTCAAAAGGAGTGCGGTAAGTGGCGTAATCGTCAACATCACGAAAATGACGATGCCGACCTGAGACGTAGAGAAGTAGTTAATGCGGATGATGGCCGGGACGAAGTATCCCCAGACGCCGAGCACAATGACGGCTATGCCGGCGAGGGCGAGCACGGCGCCCATGACGGCTTTGGCAACCTTGGCCCATCCCGCCGTGTCCTGCTTTCCCGCTCGCCAGTACATAATGAAGCTCATGAATGTGACGAGCACCATCAGGTTGGAGACGGTCATCTTGGCCGACATGACACCGAA
>JBDTWG010000356.1:0-3993 GCA_040006855.1 Nitrospira sp. | reverse complement strand
TCGGCACGTCAAAGGAACTCATTGAACAGCATTCGCTCTGTGCAGGATGTCCGGAATCCATGGCGTTTCGGTATATCCTGGCCTCGCTTCCCAATCCCGAAGACACGGTCATGGTTGGCTCGACCGGATGCACGAGTCTCGTGTTCCCCATGGTGGCCGTCCATAACATTCATTCTCTGTTTGGGAATCAGAATGCCATCGCCTCAGGGTTGAAGCGGGCGTTGAGCGTCCGTTTCCCTGACCGCGTCAAGGATGTGGTGGTGCTGGCGGGTGATGGCGCGACGGTGGACATCGGCTTGGATATGACGCTTCAAGCCTGGTTCCGGCAGGAAAAGTTCACCACCATTTGCTTCGACAACGAATTGTACGCCAATACTGGTGGACAAGAGAGCGGGCTCATGCAAAAGGGGTTCGTTGCCAAAATGGCGCCCGTCGGAAAACTTTTCGATAAGGTGCGTCTCCCCGAGATCGCGCGGGAATCCGGCTGTCACTACATCGTGAACTGCACGGTGAGCAAGCCGTCGCTGGTCGAGAAGGTTGTCCGCAATGCGGTGTTGATCGCCCGAGAAATCGGGCCGACATACCTTCAGCTCTATACCCCGTGCATTCTGGAGATCGGTAAGAACAGTATGGAAGGTCTGCAGGAAATGCGAGACTCCGAAAAGCCGGCAGAACGGTTCGCCTTCAAAGAATATATCAGCGAACCGGCAAAACAACTTTTGGCCGAGAGAGATGCCAAAGCCAAGGAAAAGAAAGCCGCCGCGAAGCAATTGGTTTCGTGAGAGGTATCAATATCACCGCCGCACGCGCGGCTACGAGAGAGAGTGAGGTTTTAGATGAGTCTTGACTATGTGAAGTTCACACCAGGATTTGAGCAGTTCATGCCCAAAGAATATCGAGATATGGTCGAGCACGGCCCATTTGGGAAAAAAACGACGGTTTCGCAGATGGGTAGCTTCAAGGAAATCCTTGAAGAGCACCCGATGTGTGCCGGTTGTGCCATGACTCTGTTCATTCGTTTAGCGATCATTGCCTTTCCGAATCCCGAAGACACCATCACGGTCGGGACAGCTGGCTGCGGCCGATTGGCGATTTCGCAGGCGGCCATTCCATTCGTCTATGGAAATTATGGCGACCAGAACGGCGTGGCCAGCGGCCTCTCGCGTGGATTGCGGCTCCGATTCGGAGACAAGCCGAAGGATGTGGTGGTGATCGCAGGTGATGGGGGAACGGCCGACATCGGGTTCCAGCAGGTACTGCATTCGTGGTTCCGAAAGGAGCGCTTCACGACCATCATGCTGGACAATGAAGTTTATGGCAATACGGGTGGACAGGAAAGTGGGATGACGACCCGAGGCGCAGTGCTCAAGATGGCTCCTCTCGGAAAGAAGTTTGAGAAGATGGATATGGTCACGATGGCCAAAGTTGCCGGCTGCTCCTACATTGCCACGGTTGTGCCGAATAACCCGCGGCGAGTGGAAAGCGTCATTAAGAAGGCGGTGTTGATCGCCCGGGACATCGGCCCGACCTATATTCAAGCCTATACGTCTTGCAACATCGAATATGCGATTCCTACGGATAAGGTGATGGAAGATGCCAAGACCGTCGAGGACGATCGCTACAAGTTCACCGAATATGTCAGTGATGAAGCGAAGGCTTATCTGGCAGAGCGGTACGGTTACAAAGAGTTTATCTCCAAGGCGCCGGCTGCAGTGACGACGGCTTAGTCAGCTGAAAGCTTGGCGTTCTCTTCCATGCGACGCGTGATCGGAAATGTCGCTGACGGGCTGGGGATAAACACCCCGCTCGTCAGCCTCATCGCCCGTTTCTGACTGAGGAGACGAGCAAGTGGTCGTGCAGGATGGAAGACCCAGACTTGTCTCGATGGAGAATATCGATCTGGAGAGGGGAGAATCATGGCCGGACAGAAACCCACGCTCACCCTAGTGAAGCCCCAATATACACTGAGTTACGGTATGCGGTTGGATAGGGGGACGACACCAGAATGCGCACACCCTCATGTCTCTGTCCCCTTGCCGGATGGATCAGAAGGTGGCATGGCATTGCACGTCATGAACGGCACGCCAGAAGAAATCAAAGCGCGGCTTCTGGAGAGTGTGGATGCGTTCTTTGATCTTCATGCCGATGCCTGAGCCAATCCAATTTAAACCGGAGCGTCAGAATGGCGTAACGTATTTCAGACGGCCGTCGTGGAAGGCTAAAGACCCTTCAGTGTTTCGATATCGACCATCCTAATATGCCTGATCTGCAGTTCGTTCTCCTGGTCACAGCACTGTGCCCTTCCAGCTAGCCTCGCTCAACCTCCTGGAACTGATCCGTTCCCCACTGTTCGATGGGTGCTGTTAGTTGGTGCATAATGGCTCTCCGCCCCAGCGGGCCGAGGACCGGGTCATTGATCTCCGACCCCGGACCGAGCTCACGCTTGAGGCGATGATTGAAACCGTCCACCTTGTCCATCACCTGGGACCACCCGCCCAGCGAGCCGACCTACCGAGTCTTTCCGCTGCAAAATAATTAAATTGTCTGGAATCAATGGCTTGACCTGTCAGGGGCCGGGCGTCCGTTGACACAGCGCCTTCGACCCTGTAGTGTGTGCCTATGACGTTTTGAACCACGCCGACTGTCTCATCTCTCGCGCGTCCCTTCCTTTCTGCGCGTCTGATTCTCCGGTCTCCGCTGCTTCTACGCCAGAGTCTCCGTCTTAGACCCACAGGCCCGAGCATGCCTGCGTGCAGGTCAGCCTTCACAACAGGGGTGTCGGTTCTGCTAGGCACCTACAAAGGAGTACGCGATGACACAAGAACAATTCCAACAGTTTTGGGTACAGCTCCAGACTCCCTTAAAAGCTAAGTGGGAGAAAATTACCGATGCAGATCTCGGGGAGATCAAGGGGAATCTAGCGACCTTCACAGACATTCTCCAGAAACGTTACGGAGAAGGCCACAAGGATGAAGTCAGCATTTGGGCTGATCGTCGGCACGCGCATTGGAGCGGAAACTATCTCGGATATCAAGATCCCAAACCGGTAGCTTAACAGGCATCAGGTTCGAACGCCGATCCATCCCAATGGGCCTAGTTCTCACGCCCTTGGTGAGAAGAGAAAGAGGGTGCGTGTTATGCCAAAGATCGTCATCAACAAAAGTTATGATCGGTTCAGCGTGAGCCACAAAGCCTTTTTGCGTCTGCGTGAGCTCGGGCAGCCGGACGCGCTTCAGGAGACAGATCTAGGGGCCTACTGGCCTTCTGCAGCTTCGCCTCAGGAGCCGAGCCTGAATCAATGCGGGGTTCTGATCCCCCGTGATGACCAGAGGCTGGTGCAGGTGGTGGAGGAGTTGCGCGGGGAAGCCAATGGGCATTGTGCCGAACTCAAGGTGGTGACCATTCCTGAAAATGTGCAATGGGTCATCGTAAAAAAGGATGGAAGCGAGCAAGTGAGCGAACAACACCGCACCTGGAGCTAAACCAATGATGCCATCAGAGACGGGCAGTCCCCTGACAGGTTCGGACCTAACTCACACGCCGGTGGTGGCGGATACCCGCAGAACATCGACCCGCAAGCGGCTCTCGCTGCGTAAGATGGGAAATCTGACGTGTCATGAAGGGGAGGTTGAAGACCTGCTCTCAGAAGGTGAATCCACTTAGAGTTTTCCAGCCATCTCTCAATCTTTGGGGCAGGGTCAAATACCTTTTTGGATGACCCTGCCCTTCTCCTTCTGTTCCAGCCTGCTTGTTAACTCTATGCTTACCTGTGCCAATCAAGCTTTCTCACTGACCGAGTCCCATACACTTCGATCTCAGCCGTTTCGCCGTTTGCGGGTGATTACGATGAACGCTGCGCTGGAGGCGCGACGGCAGTCCTGAGGGTAGAAAAGAAAGCCGTCACCCCGATCAAAGCACTGCGCTAAGCTCCTGATCGAGCTAGTACGTCCAAGTAAGCAGAGTCGTGAACACGTTTTTGCTGTAGTTGTAGAC
>JBDTWG010000355.1:0-3997 GCA_040006855.1 Nitrospira sp. | reverse complement strand
AAAGGAAAGCACCCCTATGATGCCGGCGGGCGACTGGCCCTGCGAGGGACCGTGAGCCGGCGCCTGCTCGCCGAACTTATGACCCATCCGTTTTTGGCACGCCGTCCACCCAAATCTACCGGTCGCGAAGAGTTCGGCGCGCCATTCGTCCGAGGTCTTTTGGCGAAGCAGCGCAAGGCACGTGTGTCCACCGAGGATCTTCTCGCGACCTGTGCCGCGTGGACGGCGGAGGCGATTGGTTCGGCGCGACGGTGGGTGACTGATGATGTGGATGAGGTGATCGTCGGTGGCGGCGGTGTGTACAATCGCGCGGTCATGGACCATCTCCGGCAAGTGTTTGCGCCCACGCCCGTGTCGACTTTTGACGATCATGGATGGAGCAGCAAGGCTTTTGAAGCGACGGCATTCGCTCTGTTGGCCCATGACACCTATCACGGACAATGCACGAATGTGCCCCAGGTGACGGGAGCGCGTCACCCTGTGCTCCTGGGCGCGGTCGTACAGGGTCTTCCTGGTTCTCAGATGAAATGGCGGCGGGTGGTTCGCTGATACTGATCGGCAGGGTATGGATCTACTCTATCCTATTCTCGGCATCGGAGCGCTGGTCTTTCTCGGGAGCCTGGCATGGGAAAGCTTTGGGCGGAGGCGTTCACCTGTTTCCTCCTCGGTTGGCCCTCCTGCCGGTATGACCTTTGTCGCCAAACCTCTGCTGACAGACCATGAGGTTCGGCTCTATAACCTGCTGCGACTGGCCGTGGAAGATCGGTATTTGTTGTTCACGCAGATTCCGCTGTGGAGCTTGCTGGATTTGCGACTCCCTTCTGGAACGCCGCCTGCGGAGACCTTGCGGGAGCTTGCGTTACAGCGGGCCACCTTTGTGTTGGTGCATCCTGGCAGCCGGTTGGTCGAGAAGGTGGTGCAAGTTGAGCGGCAGGTTCCGAACGATTTGTCCGACGAGTCACAGGACAGGATGTTTGAATCGGCGCTCAGCGCCGCGGGGGTTCAACTGGTCAGGCTGAGCTCGCTGCACGCCTATACGGTTCCGGGTCTTGTCACGGTGCTGGATCTCGCCGAGCCGGAATAGCCCCGGGCTTCGGCGGCGAGACGGTTGCTCGCCGGTGGGTGAAGGCCGATGGGCAACCCGGATCAACTCGGCTCGGCCGCAACCGGCTCACCCTTCGCTGCTGCTGTTTCCAGGGCTTTGCGGGCCACATCGGCTTCCGCGCTGTCGGGGTATTGGTCCGTCACCCGTTCATACATCATCTGGGCTTTTTCGCGGTCGCCCTGCCTTGTATAAATCTGCCCGATCTTGAGGGTCGAGGCGGCGAGCTTTTGGCTCAATGGGTAATAGGAAATGACATTGTAGAACGATCCCAAGGCATCTTTGAAATGCCCCATGCGGTACTGGCATTCTCCCATCCAATATTGGGCATTGGCTGAGAGGGCTGATTGACCATGGAGTTCGAGAAAAAATCGGAACCCCGCGAGCGCCGCGTCGTAATCTTTGTGTCGGAATTCCTCCATCACCCGGTCGTACAAACGACGGGAATTATCCGGCGGCTGAGGTGGGGCCGCAAACAGATCGGGAACGGTCGCGAGGTTGCTAAGCAATACCAGTAGGGCGAGAACACCTCGCCACGGGCTTGAATGGAAATGAGCGATCGCCATGGGTGTCCTTCTTTCTTGTGTGGTCACAAACCCTGCCACCAGGAAATCATTGTGCCGATGCCGATATGAAAGAAATGAACCAGGTAAGTGGCCTGTGCGAACTCGCTGTAAAGTTGGGTGATTCGGAGAAGCCGGCTAGAAAGTGGATGGCGGAAAACAGACAGCATTGTACGGAAAACGCCAAGGGTGAGGCCGAGAGAGGATTAGGTTGACAGATGGCCTCTTTTCGTTTGTGATCGGTTCGCGCTCAACTCTGCCAGAGTGAACGACGTGACCCGTCCGGTTCTGTAGAGGAGATCGAGAGATCGAGATGGAAAGACAGTACGAACCAGGGCCTGCCGGCGGACGAAAGGAGCCTCCCAGCGACCCCCCGCCCAATCCCAAAGGGGGCCGGACGTTGATTGTCGATGCCCGTGATCCCCATGCCTATATTCGGCCTAGCGCGGCGCTGAGAGAAGCAGGCGAGACTGATCAGGTGTTCGTCCGTCCTGGCATCTATGAAGATAAGGTATTTATCGCGGACCGTCCGGTCCTCCTTATCGGCGCCGGACGCGACCATGTCCAAATCTATAACCGTCGTGGCGGGCCGCTCTATTTGCAACGCGTACCCTCAGGCATGATCAGCGGAATCACCTTCCGGTATGTGGGGAGCGATCAGCATTCTGCGATGAACGTGCTGGATTCGGTCTGCACGATTACGCAGTGTCGCGCGACGGAAGGCTTGCTCTCAGGTGTCGTGATTTATGGCCCTGAGGCGCGCGTAACGTTCATCGATAATGAGGTCTGTTACAACCGAGAATCAGGGATTTTTATCTTTGCCGGCGCACAACCGCGTGTGGCGCAAAACGTCTGCTATGGCAATCATCACTTTGGATTAGCCGTGCGAGATCCGGGGAGCCATCCAGAATGTGTTCGTAACGTCTGCCACAGCAACATGCTCAGCGGGATCCTGCTGTTCCATCACGCTGAGGCGTTGCTTCTGGACAATACTTGCCGGGACAACCAGCACTGGGGGCTTGTCATGACGCCGGATACGCATCCCACCCCGACTCGCGAAAATTTGGTGACGTCCAATGTGTTGCTGCCGAACCCTCGAGGATCAATGGTCGTCACAGAGCAGCCTCTCGCAGATATTGGGCGATAGCTCCGTCGCTCATCGAGTGATATCCCTCCCAGATTCGTGGTCGACATGTGATGAAGAGGTCGGGAGGAGCGGTGCGGAGTGAGGTCAGCTTTGAGTAGGGGGCGAGGATGGTTGGTGCCCGGCCGGGGAATGAAACTGATACCGGCTCCCGCCTTGGTGCTTCGCGGCATACATGGCTTTATCGGCATGTCTCAGAAGTTCGTCGATATCTTGGTCGTCCAATGGGTAGAGGGTGATTCCGATACTTGCGCCGATTGAGACACGATGTGGGCCGAGCTCAAAGGGCGTGCCGATCGACTCCACAATTCGAGTTGCAACCACAGCCACATCGGCCTCGCCGGAGATGCCTTCAAGAATCGCAGTAAACTCATCACCGCCCATGCGCGCGACCGTATCCACTTCGCGAACGCATTCCGTGAGCCGCGTGGCGACGACCTTCAAGAGCTGATCCCCGACATCGTGGCCCAGTGAGTCATTGACGGCTTTGAAGCGATCGAGATCTAGGAGCATGATCGCCAGGGGCTGATCCTTCCGTTTGCTGCGCGCCATGGCGTGGACCAGCCGATCACGAAAGAGGGTGCGATTGATCATGCCGGTCAACTGATCGTACTGGGCGAGGTAGGTCAGGCGTTCCTGCGCCCGTTTGCGTTCAATGGCATAGAGAATTGACCGTGCGAGAAAGTCTGCGCCGCCTTCTCCCTTCACCAGATAATCCTGCGCTCCCTGTTGAATCGCTTGTAGCGCGAGCGGATGGTCGTCGTGTCCGCTCAACACGACGACCGGTACGCCAGGGCTTGTCGCCAGCACTTGCGTGACAGTGCTGAGACCATGGGTATCGGGGAGCGAAAGATCGAGGAGGACGACATCGAACCGACCACGACTGAGTTTGACCAAGCCCTCCGCCAAGATGGGGGCATGAGAAATCTCGAATTGGTCGTGTGTCCATTCGGCAAGAAGATCTTGCGTGAGCTGGGCATCGACGGGGTTATCTTCAACCAGGAGAACTTTGATCATGGCTTGTCATTCGGGAGCTTGAGGGGGTCTGGTCTCGGCCCATCGTCTGTCGAAAAGTAACGTGGATGAAGGTTCATCGAAAGGCATGGCTGGAAGGATGAAGGTGGAATGTTCATCGTGTATGACGGCGAGATTGGCTTGTTGAGGTCAGCGTGGGATTCTCCCTCGGGC
>JBDTWG010000354.1:0-4010 GCA_040006855.1 Nitrospira sp. | reverse complement strand
TTGATGTCCATATCGCAAATCCCGACATGCCACCCCTTGAGCGCCAAGCTGACGGCCAAGTTGGTGGTGCAGGTGCTCTTGCCTACTCCACCCTTATTGCTCATCACCAACACTTTATATTCAATCCGCTCCATGCGTTTGGCGACGAGCCAGCGGCTGTGGCCTTCCTTGTCTTTCTGACAAGTTTCATTTTCGTCGCAAATGGCGCAGGCCCACATATACGTGCAAGCATCCCCGCCGCTGCTGGAACCGGGCTGTGAGATTACATTTAACTCGCGTGGCATCCTAAGACTCCTCGTAAAGCGTAAATCGACATGCGTGAAACGATGAGATCGCCTCGTCGTCTCCCTGACTCTTCTATTGCACTACCCTCGGCGGCCGGTCGGCACACCGACATATTCACTGTCACCTCCATCGGAGGACGGGACGGACGGACCAGTTTTACCGACACTGGGACCCACCGCAGCCACAACCGGCACAAGCGCCTCCTCAGGAGCGGTGATTTTTTTCTTGTTGAAAATCCCTGCGCTCACGATCCCGACTTCATAAAAAATATACATGGGGAGCGCCATCAGGCACTGATTGAAGGGATCCGGCGTGGGCGTCAGAATGGCGGCGAAGATAAATGCCGCGAGGAAGGCCCACTTTCGATAACGCTTCAGCAGCGGGGCATCCACCCATCCAAGCTTGGCCAGCAGCGTAATGACCAACGGGACTTCGAAGATGAGGCCGAACACCAACAGAAACCAGAGCGCAAATCCGACATACTGGGCAATCGACAATTGCGGTATGAATCCCGCATTCACGCCATACGAAATTAAGAAGTTCAACGCAAAAGGCAGGACAAAGAAAAAAGAGAACAATAACCCGAGGTAAAAGGCCAGGGTGCTTAAAATGACAAACGGACCGACGAATCTCCGCTCCTGCGCATGCAGCCCCGGCACCACGAAATGCCAGAACTCCACCAGGATATAGGGAGTTCCCAAGACGAGCGCAAAGAGACCTGCAACTTTTACGTTTTGCCACAGGGCTTCGGCGGGCGCGAGGAACACAAAGGGCACGGTGGGGAGATCTGTCGGCATCCAGGAAAGGGATCCGGGCACGAACATGTTCTGCAAGGGTACCCGGATCCACTTCACCAGCAGGTCGGCATAAAAGAACGTGCCGATAAATATCACGGCCGTCACGATGACAGCCCGAGTCAGCCGGACCTGGAGCTCCACCAAGTGCTCCATGACCGGCATTTTTTTATCTTCGAGCGGCTTAAAGATCGTGTCTTGCAGCCACTCTTGAAACTTGAACCCGTCAGCCATGAGTGTTCACGAAACCAGTGAGTCGGTGATCTGGCGCATGGTCATTGTTTCATCTCAACACATCACGCCCTCACCGACACCTTACTTCGGGTTGACGGCAACGAACAGATTGTTCCCTTGCCGGTTCAGCAAGAGCACCACCATTTCGTCCTTTTTCACCTTCGCAGACGCTTTTTGGTAATCCTCCAAGCTTTTGATCACCTCATGGTTGACCTCTTGGATTACGTCACCACGCTGCAGCCCAGCGGACTCCGCCGCGCTGCCCGTCTCGACGGAACTAACCACCACACCGCTGGTCTTCGAGGGAATATTCAATTGACTCTGCATCGCCGCATCCAGCATCTGCACGCGCAAGGACGCGAGAACATTGTCTGGTGGCTTCACGGTCTCAGTCGGGGCGCTGGCAGGACCGGGGTCACGCTTGGCGAGCATTTCATCCGACGGCCGTTCCGCCACCTTGACCTTCAAGACCTGCTCTTTTCCCTCGCGCAGAATCTTGATGTCTGCATCCTTTCCCACTGTGGTGCGAGCTACGAGATTCCGCAACTGGCTGACGCTCTGGACTTCTTTTCCGTTGAACGCAACCACCACATCCCCGCGCCGCATCCCTGCCGAATGCGAGGGGCCATTCTCGTTCACATCGCTGATCAACACACCTTTACGCTGCTCTGGCAGCTTGAAGGATTTAGCCAGGGCCGGGGTGATTTCTTGAATCGCCACACCCATCCAACCCCGCACCACTTTGCCCGTCTTGGTCAAGCTCTCGACGATGTCCGTCGCGATGCTGCTCGGAATGGCGAAGCCGATCCCCTCAGACCCGCCGGTTCGGGAGAAGATGGCGGTGTTTATGCCGATGAGCTTGCCCTGCATATTGACCAAAGCGCCGCCCGAATTGCCGGGGTTGATCGCGGCATCGGTCTGAATAAAGTCTTCATAATCGGCAATGCCCACATTTCCTCGCCCCAAGGCGCTGATGATACCGAGGGTGACGGTGGAACTGAGCCCAAACGGGCTCCCCACAGCCAAAACCACATCGCCCACTTGGAGTTCATCATAATCCGCCCACTTCATGGCAATGAGATCTTTTGCTTCAATCTTGATAATGGCCAAATCCGTCTTGGGATCTGTGCCGACGATCTTGGCCGGAAATTCACGGCGGTCCGACAGCGTCACCGTGATTTGGGTGGCACCTTCGACCACGTGATTGTTCGTCACAATGTATCCATTCGGGTCGAGGACTACGCCCGATCCGGCGCTTTGATCCGGACGATGCGGGCCTCCGCCCGGGGGACCAGGGGGCGCACCAGGAGGGCCCGGTGGTTCCATGCCTGGTGGCTCGTCACCAGGGCCGGGAGGCGGGCCACCGAATGGGCCGCCCGGAGGAATTTGGCGACGGCCTTCACGACGGGTCTCTCCTCCGCCGGTCACCGCAATGTTGACAACCGCCGGCGTGACCGCCTTGACGATCTCCGAAAACCCCTGAGCAAACGCCGGGGGCACACCTGCCGCCTCAGCCTGATAGTCGGTCTGGAATGCACCGACTAAGAACATGGCAGCAACCATCGTGATCACTGCGAGTACGGGCAGCACCTTACTACGCGGATGTCGATACACCATGTGTACTCCTCCGGAAGCCTGAAAATGAAGGAATTGAATCCTCGTCGACGACGAACATGTCATTCTACACTATTCGTAGAATCGCCTTCAAAGAGGAAAAACAGGAACGGGACACATTCACACTGCCACCTGCCCCTGCGTCGGTCAGCCGCAAAATATGCTATTTAGGGCGTGGTCATGGCGGCTAATTCGAGAGCCCGCTGGTCGACCCATGCCCGCTGCAGATTCCCGGCCAGTCGCTTGGCTGCCTGCTCCATCGACACCACGCGGAGAGTGAGAGGCGCCCCCTCATACGTCGGAGGCCAGATGCGCCGTTCAGGATCCTGTGGTCGGAAGTAAATCACCGGGTACCATTGATTGATTCCTGGAGCTGTCGGACTATCCAACGTCGCCATGGCTCGCCCTTCAGCATGGAGTAGCAGGTTGCCCGTCCGTCCGTCGACCAGCGCCGCCTCGGCCAGAGACCAGTTATCGCGTCGGAACCCGGGCTGCATGTGGGTCGTCCACCCCAGAAACAACGACACCGGATATTCCTGCTCCGTGCTCGACAGAACGACGATTACCAGATATTCCACCCCCTGCTGCCTGGCGACCTCGGCCCAGCTTGGAGCTGTCCCTTCCGGTATTTCGCCCAGGTTCACCGCATGTTCGATGCGAAGGGGAAATCCTTGGTTGATTCGCTCGCGAAGCGTTTCAGCCAGTCGATCCTGTGCCTGTGCAGGAATTCCCGGCGCAGCCTCGGGAGCCGACGAGTCATTGAGCACAACCAGCGCCGCGCGAACCGGACGTGGGACTGGAAGACTTTGGTCGACCAAATCCACTGATGCCACAGAGGGTACATACTGACTCAAGCGGCTGGGGGGAGTTGTCGCCGCGCATCCCATCAGCAGCAGCACTCCGACGAAGAGCCCTGGCCCTGCTCGCTTCATCCACATGTGACAACTCTCCTTTTACAAGCCAGAGTTGGACGCTGAAGGATACATTACGATCGCCCCCACATGCCGGTCCTGTCAAGGCCCGACACCCTCCGCTTGCAATTCGATCGCCGCTTCGATACCTTTGTGCACCATTCGTCAGCGG
>JBDTWG010000353.1:0-4017 GCA_040006855.1 Nitrospira sp. | reverse complement strand
CAGCGGCAAGAGCGGAACGAGCACTAGGAAGGCCATGCCGAGTCCATTCTTCTCACGAAAAGAAAAAGGCCAGCCGAGGGTCCTTGAGAGAAGGTACCAACGACTGGCCTGCACTGTCTCCGGTCTTCCCGCAGGGGAACCACCGGCAAGACCCTACTGCCTGTCTCATTGCATTACACACACGTGGGTCCGGGTCGCGCATGATGCACGGACTCTCGACGGCACCACCGAAAAAACAGTGTTAGATCTAGCTGCGCAGGTCGGAGAATGCAAGACAAAATTCTGAGAGACGAAGCGAGAGTGACCAACAAGGCACACATAGGCGGCCGTTGTTGTTTTTCCCAGATCCACCGGCGTTCATTCCACGAGACTAAATTCGTACTGGGAATCCTTCAGTGTCGACAACAATTCCGAGGCGTGATGGCGGCCGCGGGTTTCCATCGTGATGTCGATCGCGGCTTCGCTCAAACTCACCCCATAATGCGCGCGGTTGTAGGAGGTCTCCACGATGTTGGCACTGGCGTTGGCAATCACCGAGGCCAGTCTTTCCAAGGCCCCCGGATAATCGGGAAGTCGCACCCGTAAGCGCAAACGTCGCCCATCGCGGACCATGCCCTGTTCAATGATTCTGGCGAGCACGTTCACATCAAGATTGCCGCCTGATACCAGTACGGCGATGTGTTTGCCGCGATGTCCGGTTTTGCCCTGAAGCACCGCTGCAAGGGCAATCGCCCCGGCTCCCTCCGCTAAGGTCTTCTCCTGCTCCAGCAGCACTAGAATCGCCGCCGCGATGTCCGCTTCCTCGACTGTGACCATGTGGTCCACATATTTCCTCACCAGCGGCAGGGTGAGTGTGCCCGCCTTTCGTACAGCGATTCCGTCCGCCAAGGTAGAGGCGGGGGGAAGACTCACCGGCTTCTTCGACTCCAGCGCCGCAGTCATCGATGGAAGGCGGGATGTTTGAACGCCGACGACCTCGATTCGTGGGTGTCTCCCCTTCACGGCGCAACCGACGCCGGCGATAAGTCCGCCTCCCCCGACCGGGGCGACGATGACATCCAACGCGGGGTTCTGGGCCAGGATTTCCAATCCGACGGTTCCCTGTCCGGCGATGACTGCTTCGTCATCGAACGCGTGGACAAAGGTCGCGTTCGTCTGCAGGCTTCGTTTGATGGCACCCTCATACGCCTCATCATAGCTGGTCCCATGCAGCACGACCTCCGCGCCATGAGCGCGGGTGGCGGCTAGCTTGATCATGGGCGTCGAGCGGGGCATCCAAATTTGGGCCGGAATACCGCGCCTGGCGGCATGGTAGGCGACCCCCTGCCCATGGTTACCTGCCGAGGCTGCCATCACGCCGCGCCGCTTCTCATCGTCGGTCATCGTGAGGATGCGGTTCAACGCGCCGCGCTCCTTGAACGATCCTGTCATCTGTAAATTTTCGAGTTTCAGATAGATCGCATTGCCCGTCAGGTCGGACAACATCTTAGAGTGCATTAGTGGGGATTCGTAGATCGACGATTTGATCCGACCGGCTGCCGCTTCGATGTGTTCAAGATTCAGCATGCACACTCCTCATTCTCAATACTTCGGTCGATTTGGGGTTGCCGCTACCTACAATGAAAAAGGCCCTTGGCGGATTCGGTTCCGCCAAGGGCCTCATTGCTTGCGTAGAAAGCTCTCTCGATCGCAGGCAGGCTCAGGCGGAGCTGGCGATCATAATCGCCGCCGCCATGCGCATGCCGTTACTCTGCAGATCGAGAGTCATGATTTTGTAAGGTGGTGTTGTGTCCGATGTTAAACGCGCCCGAGTGTATCGTAAGTACGAAGCCCATATCAACAGCGTGGGGCCCGGGAGGAAGATAAAGAGGTTGGAGGAAGAGGTCAGGGGTAGTTATAATCGGCTTCCCCATTACCATGCCCAGGGTCGGGAGCGGCTCTGCGAGCAGGTGACGGATCTGATCGGCGCGAAGATCACGGCCCTCTTTACCGACATCGATCCAACGGTCGGGGGATGCATTTCGTCTTCACGTTGGAAACGGACCTTGAAGCCACCTTTCGGAAGCCTCTAGGAAACTGAGCCCTATGACCCTTCCCCATACCCTCGAAACACTTACCTTCGACAACAGCTACGCACGGTTGCCGGAGGCCTTTTATGCCAAGGTCAATCCCACGCCATTTTCCGCACCACCGTTTCTCATCAGCGCGAATCCGTCTGCAGCGGCTCTGCTCGACCTTGATCCTCACGAGACGACACGTCCGGAATTCGCGGGGGTATTCGGTGGAAGCCTCTTGGTGCCGGGCATGGAGCCGCTGGCCATGTTGTATTCCGGTCATCAGTTCGGGGTCTACGTGCCGCAGCTCGGTGATGGTCGGGCGATTCTCCTCGGGGAGGTGCAGAATGAACAGGGCGAGCGCTGGGATCTGCACTTGAAGGGGGCGGGGATGACCCCCTTCTCACGCGATGGGGATGGGCGCTCCGTGCTCCGTTCGGCGATTCGTGAATATCTTTGTTGCGAAGCGATGCAGGGCCTCGGCATTCCAACCACGCGCGCGCTATGTCTGATCGGAAGCGACGACAAAATCTACCGTGAGCAGGTCGAGACCGCGGCGACCATCGTCCGCATGGCCCCCTCGCATGTGCGATTCGGCACGTTTGAGATTTTCTATTACCGCAAACAACATGACCATCTGAAAGTCCTGGCCGACTATGTGATCGACCAGCATTTTCCTGAGTTGCGGGACAGATCGGAACCGTATGTCAGCTTCTTCGCCGAGGTGGTCGAGCGCACCGCGAAGCTGGTCGCGCAGTGGCAAGCCGTCGGGTGGGCGCATGGCGTGTTGAATACGGACAATATGTCGATCCTGGGATTCACGCTCGACTATGGACCCTACGGCTTCATGGACGATTACGATCCCGGTTTCATTTGTAATCATTCGGATTACAACGGGCGCTATGCGTTTAACCAGCAGCCCTACATCGGGCTGTGGAACCTCAGTTGCCTCGCGCAGACTCTCTTGCCGCTGGCGCCCAAGGAGGCGCTGAAGGCGGCCATGGATGGGTACCAGGCGAGCGTCGACCGGCACTATCGCGACCTGATGCGAGCCAAGCTGGGGCTGGTTGAACAACGGGCGGGAGATGAAGATTTGTTGCAGGACCTCAAATCGCTGCTGGTGGGAAGCCGCGTGGACTATACGATATTCTGGCGTGAGCTCGGGACGTTTTCATCCGCCAAGGACGCCAAGAACGAGCGGCTGCGCGAGCACTTCCTAAATCCCGATCGGTTCGATGCCTGGGCCGCTCACTATCGTGAACGACTACAGAGCGAGCAGAGCCGCGATGACGACCGGCGCAGACGAATGAATCTGGTCAATCCCATATATGTCCTGCGTAATTACCTCGCCCAAGGGGCCATCGAGAAAGCTCAGCAGAAAGACTATTCAGAGATCGATCGCCTATTGCAGCTACTACAGAATCCCTACACAGAACAGCCGGGGATGGAATCCTACGCGGCCGCGCCTCCGAACTGGGGCAAACATCTCAGCGTCAGCTGCTCGTCGTAGTCGCACCTCATCCAGGCTTGTCAGCAACAGGTAGAACGGGAGACCTGAATCGATGCGCATAGACAAACTCGGCGGCCTCACGGTCCGCATCACGGGAGGCATTGACGGGAAGGGCACAGGGGGCGGCCCGCTGGTCGTCTTGCTTCACGGCTTCGGCGCGCCGGGAGACGACTTGGTGGCCCTCAGTGAATATCTCGATGCGCCCGCCGGCACGCGCTTTCTCTTCCCTGAGGCGCCGATTTCGATTCCCATGGGCTTCGGCGATTCCCGCGCCTGGTGGATGATCGATATGGCCAGGATTCAAGCGGATCGGGCTGCAGGGAAAAGCCGGGACATGTCGAATGAAATTCCGCGCGGCCTTCCTGAAGCGCGTGAGCGTATGAAGATGCTACTGGATGACATCCACCGCAAGTTCGGCGCGGATCCCGCACGTACGGTCCTGGGCGGATTTTC
>JBDTWG010000352.1:0-4020 GCA_040006855.1 Nitrospira sp. | reverse complement strand
AGGCTGACGTCCCCGCTTACGTCATATTTTCCGATGTGGCACTGCGGCAGATGGCACGAGACTGTCCGACCAATGAACAGGAATTTCTACAGATTAGTGGAGTTGGAAAGCGAAAATTAGAGGAGTTTGGGCCAAAGTTCCTCGCCGTCATTGCTAGGCACCTGGAGGATTACGCTCCCCTGACTATTCCGAAAGAGTCGAATCCCCCTCCAGCACCATTGGTCCCTTCCAGAAGGAGGCCACTTGGAGAGACCGTCCATGAAACGCTACGCTGTTTTCGTTCAGGATATTCGATCGAACAGATTGCCAAGGAGCGTGGGCTGGTCACCAGTACCATCTATGGACACCTGGAACAAGCCATCCAAGCCGGCGAGCCGGTAGACCTCACCCAACTGTGGACACCTGAACAGAAGTTAGAAATGACAGGGGCCTTTGAGAAAACAGGGTTTGGCAATCTCACCGGCGCCAAAGAACTCCTCGGGGATCTCTACGATTACGGCCAACTCCGCCTCTTCCGCGCGGTTTATGGAAAAAATGGCAATGATTAAATCAGATCCCATTTCCGGCATTCCTTATTCCAAGAGGGTGCCTATCACGAGCGCATTGGGAGTAGCGGAGAAAGTGTTTACGTTAACTGCAAGTCGAAATATCCTATGAGGATCACCGGCAGGCACGACCAGTTTATGTTGTCACCGAGTTTGATTCCCGTTCAAGGAAGGGAGTCATACCCGGACGAGCCCTTTTATCCGCAGGATAAAAGGGCTCGCTAATGGGCAATCACACTAAGGCGCGAGGTCGATTTCGACGTTGAAGAAATAGTCATTGGCGCCGTTTCCTGGCCTCATAATATCCACAGCATCACTCGGATCGGCTTCCCCTCCTAAGGGTACCGTAATAGCATCATTCGGCTGATCAAGAAAACTATCAAATAGTATTTGCACGGGTATTGTTCCTAAACGTACTATTTCCAGTCCACCTGGAGTTTCCCAGTTGAAGAGCGAACCTGAAGCAGATTGTACTATTACGGAAGTGGGCGTGGCGGAAAAAACGTTGGTAACAAACACTGGAGTGGGGTCGAGATTGCCAAGATCAGGGCAATTTGCGTCGGGGGGAAGTGAGCAAGGGTCAAACGTCTTTGGGTATTGGCCGAATTCAACGGTGTCGCCCGCATTAATAATGCCGTCCATGTTGGTATCAACAAGCTCCGAGATTTCAACGTCGGCTTGCGGGTCGTACATTCCGTCCCGGTCTGTGTCGATGTATGCCCGGGAAAAAACGTGCCGCGCGACGACCTCGTTGCATTCTGCATCCAGAGTGATCGTTCCAGCACCATTTGAACTTGCGGGGAATATGTCCCCGTGGTTGGCTAGGTGATTCTGAACTGCGTTACCACTGACGGAAATTTTCTTAAAAATACCTTCATCCGCATCAAAATGACAAATCTCCACTTTAGGCATCTTGGCAGCTTCTACTTGATCCGCTCCTAGAATACACACACCCGCAAAAGCTGCACTGAGCCATACCGATGTTCCCTTACTTCTTCGATCGACTAAATTCATAACATCCTCCAATTTGTGGTTATGAATCATACATCGGTTTGTTATCCAAAAAAGGAAAGTACCACTGAGCAATATATTTTCAAACACGGCCGAAAAACGTAAAAATGGGACCCTATCACTAATGAGTCGTGCACGTTCTGGATTGGGATGCTTCAAACAAGAATCAAAGGCAAAGCCCCTAAGTGACACCACCCAAGAGACTTTCTGCTTATCTCAAAGGGGTTTTTCTGTGGAACAAATCGCAAATCAACGGAGATTAGCGGCAAGTACTATCAATGGGCATCTGGAACGAGCCATCCAAGCGAGTGAGCCGGTAGATCTCACCCAACTCTGGACACCCGACCAGGAGTTAGAAATGACAGCGGCGTTTGAGAAAACAGGGTTTGGAAATCTCACCCGCGCCAAAGAGCTACTGGGCGACCCCTATGATTACGGACAACTCCGCCTCTTCCGTGCCGTTCATGGAAAGACACCACGGCCTTAGAAATGGCCGCAGCAAACTGATGAGACATTCCTGGGACTGTGGAAAAAGTCCAATGGTTTTTCAGACATTTTTCATTTTAAGTCTGGCCTTAATTCCTCAGGAAAATCGTCAGTCAAATTCTGGCCGCTGGTCTCCAGCCATTCCTTGTTCCAGGCTATGCGCCATTTGCCCATGATCTCGACCGTCGAACCAATAATGTCTGGGGACTTTATCCGGCACATCCGCTGAAACCTCACTGTACATACCAAGTCATCTCCCAAGTCAAATCCCGAAAGACGACGACGGCGATAGTCTCGTCTGAACACCGCGACATGAGCATAACCAACAGGCAGATAGGCTGCACCGTTCAACCTCCCATCCCTCCGCGCGCCTTTAATCGCCGACTTAATAATACGACGCCGATACTTGCGAATGACACTGAGCGCCGTCTCATCGTCGAGGCCTTCTACAACAACCTCAGCATTTAGGACTGCGCCCCAGGAGTTTCGGTGAACAGCAGAATTTCTACAAACGATAAGGGGAATTCCTATTTTTTCCCTAATCTGCTGCATGACTATGGGCATGTTTAAGCGAAAACTTTTGACAAACGTGTCGAGTTTACCAAAAAACGCTGGCATCGCCGGCCGAGCTACATAAAATATGAGATTATTCTCGAGAATCCCACAATACTGTGAGAGGTCAACTGCCCCGGCTTCACGCAGGTTGCGCAACTTTTTCCCATCGAAAGCGGCCCAGCCAGGCCAGGCCTTACGAGACCGGAGGGAAAAGAAATAGCGGTCGTGCCCAGGCGCAAAAAATTCTGCCAAAATTCCTGACTGAATAGTCGACCAGTGCACTTTTTCGTAGTGGCGCGAATCCGGTCGTGCATATACGATCAGTTGGGACTTTCCAGCTACCTCTGACTCTACGCACCCCTCGATTGTCCACCATGGCGTCCAAGTGACCTCTTGCAATTCCTCCAAGAGCAACTCGCTCGGTGGAATGTAGCCTCGATCGCGTGAAATCAAAAAGAACACTTTAAGGGCCGCGGCTAGTCCGTTACATGTATCCAGAAGATCATCAAATAGACGCACGACGGATGGGGCACCGAACGTCTCCTCGTTCCCTTTCTTATCCCTATAACGAATCGCATTCTGGAGAAACATGATCCCTCCGTGAGCGATGCCGTTGCGGATGATTTGCCGGTAGGGCTGAATAAGACAATCCGCTGGACCTTGTTCCAATTCTTGCACCACAGACCAGACATGAAGTCCGTCCACACTCTTGCCACGGTCGAGTCGCGAGAAGTAGGCAACAGGTCGAATCAGCGGAGTCATAACCGCTTCGATAAGGCGCAAATAGGTCGGATGAACAAGCTTGTCAATGAACCGAATTAACTCATACTCGTCGTCTTTCCCCAGCGGTCTATCATGCCATTTCTCAGAATTAATCTCCCGGAGGAACAGCAGCGCGCGATTAATTTCGGCGTTAAATTGAGAGAAATATAATTTTAGTGCTTTACCATCTGATCCATCCCGTCTCTGATGCCAATCTAGAAAATTCTCATAGACAGTCTTATCAAAAAACCTCTCTGGACAACCGTCTAAATAGCGACGGAGGGCAAGGAAATGTAATTCGGAATGGGACTGAAAATCAGGAAAAGCTTTAGCGACGCGTGTTCGATCACGGGAATCTCGATCTCGTGTCAACGGATTCTGGAGTTCCTTATGTAGCTCATGCATCTGTTCCCTAGCTAACGTCACTGGGCTTCCCCATTTTCATGGCCAGATTACAAAATATTTCGATAGGTGCTTTTCTACAAAAACCGCTGATGCGACACCATAGGTATACGCATGACCTGGCTCGCGTTCTGTAATGCCGCCAATGTACACATTCTCTGTTTGAGTAACACCAAGAAATTCGGCCACGACCTTTTCATAGCAGCTTCCCACTCTCCATTGAATAACCTTTGGTGGATATCCACGGAGGAGACTTCTT
>JBDTWG010000351.1:0-4036 GCA_040006855.1 Nitrospira sp. | reverse complement strand
GTCGGAGTGCCCGTCGCAGCCAGTTCATACGTCGTCTGCCCCCCACCGCAGAGCGCGATATCCGCATTCAACATCAGCGTTCGGATTTCGCCGGGATTCTCATGAATCGTGATCGTGCCTGCCACGTTTCTTGCGATCTCCTTCAAGGCATCGGTGTCAGAAAATAGTGGCCCCACCACCACATCTTGCTTGACGTCGGGTAGCGAGGCATCGGTCCATTGAATCAATCTCGACGTCAATCCATACGGGTCGCTGCCTCCGACAGTAATCAATATGCGTTGGATGGCATCCCTGGTATGCGTCACAGGTGCCTCTGAAAATTCCGGACGAAGCATGATATATCGCGGCCCCAGCAGATACTTAGTGTTGGGTCCACCGCGATAGTGTAGCTCATCTGCACCGGCAGACCCATTGACCACGAGCGTGACTGGCAACTCCCGGTCCGCAAGGTCATCGAGCACCGCCACCACGGGGACCACCCCCTTCATGGCTTGAAAGTATGATGTGGAAAGCGCATAAGAATCGGCCACAATCGCGTCTATAATGAATTCCCTACAGTGACCGAGAGTGCTCTCGACATCGTCTCGGATGTGGATATGACGAGTCTCAAATCCTTCCGCTTCTATGACCCCGCACAGGTCGGGGTCTCCGTCCAACAGAAAAACGCTCGATCCCCCCTTTACTCGAAGGGCGAGCGCTAATGACAGACACCGGCGGACATGTCCCAGGCCGATATGTTGAGCACCGGCTGTACGAAATGCCACGCGTAACGCATGCATCATTTGCGGAAGTGGCTGATCACCTTCGTGACAGCGTTAACGACGTCCTCGACATCACGGTCCGTCATCGCTGGGAAAATCGGCAGGCTGATCATGCGCTCGTAGGCAGCCTCAGCGATGGGCCATTGCCCTTTGGAGTAGCCCAAGCGCTGGTAATAGGGCTGCCAGGGAACCGGAATATAATGGACGTTGACGCCAATATTTTCGGCGCGCAGAGCCTGAAATATCGATTGCCTGCCCACACGCAATCGCTCGACGTCGAGCCGGATCACATAGAGATGCCATGAAGAGGCGCGATCAGGAAACGACGCGGGCGTCATGAGATCTTCTATGTCTTGGAACGCGGCCGTATAGCGGGTGGCGATGTGGCGCCGCCTCTCCACCCATGCTTCGAGGTGCGAGAGTTGCGCCATACCCAGCGCACATTGAATGTCAGTCAGCCGGTAGTTCCACCCCAGGCTCTGCATTTCGTACAACCATGAACCCTGCACCGCCCGTTGTCGGAAATCGGTGTTGATCCCATGATTTCGAAACATGCGGAGCCGCTGTGCTATTTCTTCGTCGTCCGTTGTGACCATGCCGCCCTCGCCGGTAGTGATGTGTTTTACGGGGTGCAAGCTGAACGTCGTGAAGTTGGCGATGGATCCGACCTTGCGTCCCGCATACAGGGCTCCCAGCGAATGCGCGGCGTCTTCAATCACTGTCAAGCCGTGCCGGTCTGCGAGCGCTTGAATTTCCGTCATATCGGCAGGCAAACCGGCGTAGTCTACTGCGATGATCGCTTTCGTCCGCGGCGTAATGCTGCTCTCGATTTTGCAGGGATCGATGTTCAGACTGTCCGGCCGTACATCAGCGAATACCACATTCCCGCCTACGTACCGGATGCAGTTGGCCGTGGCGACGAAGGTAAGCGGAGTGGTGACCACTTCATCTCCGGGGCCTATCCCGGCCGCTGCCACGGACGCATGCAATGCGGATGTACCGGAGCTGACGGCCACGGCATGTCCGGCCCCCACCGTCTGTGCAAACTGCCGTTCGAACTCCGCGACTCTCGGGCCGGTCGTCAGCCAATCAGACGTCAGGGCTTGAACGACTGCTTGTACGTCATCCGCGTCAATGCTTTGCCGTCCGTAAGGCAGCAGGTCGCCTCGTACGGGCCGACCCCCTTCAATCGCAAGCTTTTCCATCGCCAGGTTCTTTGATCATCGACGCAAGTTCATCATGGGACAGCCAGCGGGCGTTATTTTCGCTGCCGTAGCTGAACCCTTCCGGAAGCGATTTACCCTCCTGCCATCGCTCGGATGGCCACCACTGGAAAATCGGGGTAATCACAAACATATCCTCGAACTCAAGCGTATTGCGGCTTTCGTCTTCTGCAACAAGCACTTCATGCAATTTTTCTCCCGGCCTGATCCCGCTGATGGCGATACGGCAATTGGGAGCGATGACCTCAGCCAGATCGGTAATTTTCATGCTTGGAATTTTTGGAACGAAGACTTCTCCACCATGCATTTGCTCCGCGCAACGAATGACGAAGCGAACGCCCTGTTCCAACGTGATCCAAAACCGTGTCATTCGCTTGTCCGTGATCGTGATGGTGCCGGACCTGCGCTGCTCCCTAAACAGCGGAATAACGCTACCTCGGCTGCCTACGACGTTCCCGTACCGGACGCAAGAAAATCTGGTACGGGTCGGACCGGAATACGAATTCCCCTGGACGAACAACTTTTCCGCGACAAGTTTGGTCGCCCCATACAGATTGATCGGGCTGACTGCCTTATCCGTCGATAAGGCAATGACCCGTGTGACACCGCAATCTATAGCTGCATCGATGATATTTTTGGCGCCTATGATATTCGTTTGCACGGCCTCGAACGGGTTGTACTCGCAAGCCGGAACTTGCTTGAGGGCCGCAGCGTGAATAACAAGGTCGATGCCATAGAACGCTCGATATAAGCGGTCCTTATCGCGCACGTCACCCACAAAGTATCGGACCGACGACGACGCGCTGTCTGGAAAGACCTGACGCATCTCATGCTGCTTCAGTTCATCTCGGCTGAATACGACGACCTTTTCCGGGTGATATTCTCGAAGGAGCGTCTCGACGCACTTCCTGCCGAATGAGCCTGTCCCACCGGTAACCAAAATTTTCAATCTTCGCCAATCAATCCCTTCCACGTTTTACTCCTTACCCCCCGTCATTTCGGGATTGGGATAGCGGCCCCCCACAGCGCCAAGACATGCGTGCCACCTGATCTTAAAAACAACCCTTTGTCTTAAACAAGTGACGGTCCCACTACTTATGGCTATTCAGTGCCAAAACTTGACGACCGGTCGTGATGATTCGAATTGAAGACCCGACTAGCCATGGATTCTTGCTAGCAGTGCTGCCTACGGCTCCCGATTTCCACTAGCCCGATTTTCTCCTTCAATGTGGTGTCGCCTGGTGAGCGAGGAGACAGAAGGAATGTCCGAGAGGCACTGTCGGTGATCGAGCTGACCCGCTGCAAATTACCATGCGCACCCCTGGTACGTCACCCATCCCGGTCAGCATTTCGTTCAATCATCCAGGCATCGCGCTCATGGAACGAGGAATACTGCAGAAACTGGTGAGTGAGACGTGATTGTTGGGTGAGCCCTTTAGGAGTAAGGGGCTACCAGATTCGCTTGTCTGGGCCGGTCCCAACCCTATGAAGCCCTTATGGGATAGCCGCATGATCGAGATAACTATTATTTATTAGCCGAATGCGAAATGAAAGTCAACCACCTCGTGGCCTACAGAGGCGGAAGGAGAGAGTAGACATGACATCGATTTTGTACGATGATCAGGCCAACGCGATGAACTCCTCTTCTGAAAAATTGGCGATTCTCACACCAGCCTACCAATCCGCGCTGAAAAGCCTGATTCGAATCATTCATTATCGCCGGCGGCAAATCGCGGCATTTTGCTTGTTCTCGTTGGTCTTGACCGCCGCGATCCATGTGGCGATCCCACCGCAGCATAAGGCCGTGGGTCTTATCTTTTTCATGCCTAATGGTGTTGCGTCGAAAGAGGCTGTTGCACGAATACTGATACAGGCGCTTCAGTCCGATTCATCTCGCGAAGGACTCTTGCATCGTGTCCAGACGCCCCATGACTTCGCTGCGCAGTTTGCAGCAATGGGCCGAAATTTATTCAGCGTGACAGTTACGTCGAGCGATGCCAATACGGCAAGACTGGCCGCGCTCCCATCCGCCTGGCCGAAGTCTACGAAATC
>JBDTWG010000350.1:0-4046 GCA_040006855.1 Nitrospira sp. | reverse complement strand
GGAACCATAGCAGCCGCACGTCTATGAAGCCTTCAGCTTCTGCACGAAGTGACTCACGGCCTGCTCGCCAGGATCGCTCCGTCCCGAGCGTGCTTGCTTCGGGTGCACGACCGTGAGCGGCTCTTTGATCGTGGCAGAGCTGCCCAGACTGTGAAACCGCATACGCATGGAAGGAGTGACTGCCTGCCCCTTCGACGCGAGGAGCTCGCCCACACTGGTGTGCACATCTTCCACCAGGATCATGTCGTCCTGCAGGTCGGCGACACCGACTGCCATCACTTTCGCTTTCACATCCGTATTCACGGATCTGATCAACGCCTCGAGAACATTCGGATCGTAGTGATCTTTTCGCCCCTTGAGCACAATGAGCGCACTTGCTTGCGACTTGCCGGATGAGAGGAGCGCGTCGAAGTCCAGCGCGACCTTGAGAATTCTGGCCCCGAGGGGAAGCCCTTCCCCGCTATGCGGGTCGTTTGACCCTTCCGCCGCGCGATAGGGCTTATCCTGAAAGCGGATGATCTCCGCAACGGGCTTCATACGGGGAATCGCGGCCAAGAGGTCAGCGCCCATGAAGGGATGCTGTTTGTAAAGCTGCGCATCTTCGCCCCTGAGCGTTTCTCCGCGGTACACCTTATCCAGCACGATCTCCGGCAAGATCACGCAGCCAATCTGCGACAACATCGCGGCGGTAGTCGTCAGCCAGGGATCCGGCAGCCGGAGCAAGTCGGCCATCTCTTGCACAGATCGGGTAATGCGGGATGAACGCCCGAAGGCCTCGGGATTCGCAAAGGACAACATGTCGCACAGCACTCGGATGCTGCCACTCAGCGTCTGCTCCAGCAACTCCCGTTCCGCCGTGATCAATTTATGTTGCTGCAGCGCGGCGGTGAGCGTGTTGATCAGCACATCCGGGGCGCAGGGCTTGGTCAGAAACCGGAAGATCTGTCCCTCGTTGATCGCCTGGACGGCAGCCTCGAGGTTGGCATAGCCGGTGAACAGAATTCGGACGGTGTCCGGGGACTGTTCGCGCACCTTGCTCAAGAACACCACCCCATCCATGCCGGGCATCTGGCGGTCGGAGACGACGACGGCAAAGGGGCCACGTTCGGCGATCGCCTTCAGGCCTTCCTCCGGCCCGATCGCTGTGTCGACGGTAAATTCCTTCCTGAGCTGGCGTTTGAAGCCCTCCAACACATTGGTCTCGTCGTCGACAAACAGGATGCTGTCACTCATTGGCGTGCTCCTTGTGCCATACCGCTGCTACCTTACGCCACACCGGAACTCGATCGGTGAGACCGAGCCGTTCCAGATAGCCCTCATCGAGTTGCGCCGGCGCGCCGCCTCCCTCGGTCGGCGAGAATTCGCTCTGCAGATGGTCGGCAACGTGCACGGCCGTCAATACGGAGAAGCCCCCCCCTGCGTGCCTGGCCGGTGCGTGATGGTACGCCACCGCGTCCACCATCGGCTCGCTGATGCCCCACAGCCCGAGCAAATAGGCTCCCACCTCGGCATGCGTACAACCAAATATCTGATGCTCGGCCTGCCAGAGAGGAAGCTTCCGGTCCTCGGAGAGCTGCAGCGCCTGGGCATACCGTTCACTGGCATGTCCTGCGATGACCAATGCTCCGATCTCGTGGAGCAGCCCGGCCGTGCCGGCTTGATCGATCGTCTGAGGCGAAGCCTGTTCGACTTGTGCAATCGTCCGCGCCAACGCCCCGGTCTCAAGGCTTTCCGCCCAGAGCCGCTCGACGTTCAGGCAGGCGCTGCCGAGGACGGAGAGAACGGAACAGCTCTCTCCCGTTCGCACCATCGATTGAATTATGTCGAGCCCCAGCATGTTCGCGGCCTGCTCAGCCGTCGACACCGTATCGCCTCGCCCAGCGGAGGCTGAATTGGTAATCTGGAGGATCTTGGCGGTCATCCCGAGGTCCTTGGAAATAATGGCGGAGACGGCCTGTATAGAAGGACTGTCTGCCGCCAGCTCGCGCGTGAGCTGGCGATACAGGAGAGGCAGCGTCGGCACGCTGCTCATCCCGGCCGTGAGGCCCCTCAACTCATCGTTCGCCAGCAACTCCCGCAGATCGCAGGCCCGCGAGATGGTGGCTTTCAGCTCACCCGGTCGGCAGGGCTTGGCGAGATACTGGTGGGTCGCGCCGCGCCCTTCCTGAATCATGGTCTGATCGGATTGCCCGGACAACACGATGCGCACGATCTGCGGGAATCGACCCTGCACTTCCTTCAATAGTGTCACCCCATCCATCCCAGGCATTCGCATGTCGGACACCACGACGTCGAACGGCGCCTGTGTCAAGGCCTGCAACGCTTCCTCGCCGCTGGTGACAAACTGCATATCCCACTCCTCCCGCATCGGGCGAAGCATGCGCTGTAGGCCGTTCAACACGTTTTCCTCGTCATCGACAAAGAGGAGTCGCTTCATGACGCGCCCCGAACTGGAAGCCCCTCGGCCGGCACCGTGAGCGGCAGACGGATCACGAAGGTCGTCCCCTGTCCCCGTTCGCTGTCCACCGTGATAGTGCCACCATGTTTATCCACGACGACCGAACGCGCGATGGCCAATCCCTGACCAGTGCCCTTCCCAACTTCTTTGGTGGTGAAAAACGGGTCGAAGATCTTCAAGCGAATGGATTCCGGAATGCCGCCACCGGTATCTGAAATACGTATCTCAACCGAGTCACCCACCCGTCCAGTGGACACCGTAATGGTGCCTTTCGCCCCCGATGTCTTGACCACGTCGGCGATGGCGTGGGCCGCATTCACGATAATATTCAGCACGACCTGATTGAACTCCCCGACCAGACAAGGCACCGGAGGCAACGACTGATCCAGCCGAGTCTGCATCTCCGCCACATATTTCCACTCGTTGCTGGCCACGGTAACGGTGCTCATGATGGCATTGTTCAGATTGACGGCGGTTTTTTCGTGGGTGCCAGGATGAGCGAATTCCTTCATGGCCTGCACGATGGTCCCCACTCGAGCGATACCGTCGAGGGACTGAAAGATGGCCTGAGGAATTTCTGACAGCAGGTAATCGAGATCTGCCTGATTGTTCGCTGCCTCGCAGGCGTCAATGAGCGCTGATGAGCAGGTGCCTGACTTCACGGCTTCGAGGAGGGCCTGATATTGCTGCAGCACACGCAACACATCGATGAATGACTCATTGAGAAACATGGTGTTGTCGCCGACGAACTGCGTTGGGGTGTTGATCTCATGGGCGATGCCCGCCGCCAGTTGGCCGATCGATTCCAGTTTCTGTGACTGCGCGATCTCGCTCTCCAGCTTGACCTGTTCGGTAATATCTTTTCCCATGAAAATATAGCCGGTTCCCTCTCCCTGCCGAATAGAGGTGACGGTCATCCCAATGAGCCGTTCGGTCCCGTCGCACTGCCGCAGACGAACTTTCTTCCGGCCGCCGGAAGGCTGCATCATGCCGACGACTTCATTCCAGTTCCAAGGAATCGGCAATTCCGGTAATCGCCGCCCCAGGACAATGGTGCGAAAGAGCCCGAAGGTCTGCTCCGCCCTGGCTGTCCATTCCGTGATCAGGCCGTGACAGTCCACATAGATGAAAAAGACGTCGACCGCCGCCAGGATGCCCGCTCGGTCTCGCGCAGCCTGCTCAGCCCGTTCTTTGGCCTCTTTCAGAGACTGTTCGGCCCTTTTCCGCTCCGTAATATCTCTGACGAAGGCGCTGAATACGTGGCCGCCCTGTGTTTTGGCTGAGGTTACCGTCAGTTCTATGGAGAATTCGTATTCGTCGCGATGCCAGCCTTCAATCTCAACCCGTTTGCCCAGCACGGCACCCTTCCCAGTGGCGCGGAACGTCTGAATCCCACGCTCATGGGCCTCCCGATAGGCAGGCGGAATAATGACTTCCGAGAGACGGCGTCCCAGCACTTCTTCGGCGGTCCATCCAAAGATGCGTTCGCTCTGCGGATTCCACCCGACGATCATTCCCGCCGGATTCATCAAAATGTGGGCATCCAAGGCACCATCGAGGATCGTATGTGCGGTCTCTGAATCCAATG
>JBDTWG010000349.1:0-4052 GCA_040006855.1 Nitrospira sp. | reverse complement strand
CGACAAAGACTTCGTCATCGTCGAGGATTACCATCACCATTGACGTGTGTCTGATCTGGTGATGAGCATTAATTCACGTGATTGTCGATGCGTGAAACGTTTCTCCGGTCAGTCACTCAGTCCACAATTCGATGACCCGATGACAACATGGTAGAACTGCTCGCCTACGATTTCATGCAACGCTCACTCCTCGCGGCCGCGCTCGTGGGCGCGGTCTGCTCCGTCATCGGCGTGTTTGTGGTACTACGAGGCTTGGCCTTCGCAGGGGCCGGCACCGCCCATGCCGCGTTCGCCGGCGTCACCTTAGCCTATCTGGTCGGCCTCCCGCCGCTCAGTCTCGCGATTGTCTTTGGATTGGCGACGGTCTGGATCACCGGCTGGGTCGAGGAAAAGGGCCGGATGAAATTGGATGTGTCCATCGGCATTCTCTACACCGCCACCATGGCGTTGGCCATTCTCTTTCTTGGCCTGATGAAGAGCTACAATCCGGAGGTGTATGGCTACCTGTTCGGCAGCGTGTTATCGGTCACACCAGAAGAACTGATGACCATCGGCGGGTTGAGCGTGGTGGTGCTGGGGACCATCCTCTTGCTCTCGAAAGAGCTCTATTTCATCGCGTTCGACCAAGAAATGGCGGCCGCCTCGGGCGTGCCGGCACGGCAGATCTTCTATCTTCTTCTGACCCTGGTCGCGCTTACGGTGGTGATTTCATTAAAAACTGTGGGGGCCATTCTCGTGTTTGCGATGATTCTGATTCCGGCTTCCACCGCCTATCAGCTCACCCATAGCCTCACCCAAATGACCCTCTACTCCATGCTGATCGGCACATTCTGTGCGGTGAGCGGCGTGCTACTCTCCTATGCGTTTGACCTTCCCTCCGGTCCCTCCATCGTCTTGCTTGCCACAAGCCTCTTCTTCCTTGCAGTCTGTTGTTCGCCCAAGCGGTTGCATCGCATTCACCCGCAGTAGCGCAGGCGCGATTGCGCCAGGAGGTTGATTGTCTGTCGACTTGGGGGAATGGATGAAGGAGAACAGAACGGGTACGATCGGATATTAGCGTCGCGGCTCCGGCTTCTTGCGAGACCAGACCATGCCGGTCTGCTCTTTCGCGCTGAACCCAAGTCGTTCATAGAAGCCCGGCATGCGCGTGCACAACCAGAAGAGCTCGACCTGCTGAAGGGTGGGATGGTCTAAAATCCGCTGGACGATCTCGGTGCCGATGTGACGACCTTGATAGTCGCGATCGACGATCACGTCCCAAATCGTGGCTCGATACACGTAATCAGTCAGAACGCGGCCAAAGGCCACCAGGCGAGGGCCAGCCCAAGCTGAAATGACGACATCGGTCTTGACCAGCATAGCCTGCGTCGGCTCTAGCCCTCGATGTTTGGCCCAGGGCGCCTGACGATATAAATGAAGAAGTTGTGCAGCGTCGAAATCCTTGCGGTCGGAGAAAGTGATCGCCTGTTCGGTATTGAGAGCGGGAGGCATCTTGTACTAAATTAATCCCTCCGATCAGAGGTGAGTCGGCCAACCGTAGTGTAAGGGGAAGACCATGGGAACGCAAGTGCGAAGCTGTCCGAAGTGTTTTCAACTGATGTGGCTCAAGCAGGACCACTATGAGGTCATCGACGAAGATACGGTCCGTGCGAAATGTCCCCACTGTGGATCAACGGTCCGCTTCCGGCTGGTGACTGCCGGCGAGACCGCGACAGGACCAAAAATGGGACACTGATTTACATGCCGCGTCCAGCCCCCTCGAGTTCCGGCTGGCTGCCTGGCAGGATCTTGTTGAGGGCCACACGGTACTCTCCCATCCGTTTCTCCTCAGTTGGGCTCATACGGATGTCTTTATCCCGCTGCATGCGATCGATCTGGTCGAGGACGGCGAGGAGGGGCTGAACAGCTCCCAGCACATTGCCGACTTCGAATGCTTCCAGAGATTCGATCAGGTAGTCCTGCAGGCCTTTGAATGGAGACCGGCCGCTTTGTTCGCGAAAACGTGACAGCGCTTGCTCGAACACCTCCACGGCCTCAGGCTTCGGCTTGATCCCGCTAGGCACCGAGGCGAGATGCACGACTGCCGGCAACTTGGACGCATAGCCCTTCAGCTGTGCGAGCAATTCGCCCAACAGGTCGAGAACTGCATTGGTCTCCATCGTTGGTTTCTCCTCACTGTCGCCGACTCGCGATCGGCATCGTTCTCACTCATGTTCAGGCGAGTCGCCTCAGCAACTTCCTAATGAGCTGTCGCTGCGCCGAGGAGATCCTGCACCTGCTGCATATCAGGCGGACAGGGAACATCAAACTGGTGAAACGTTCTGTCGGTAGGGTGCGTGAAGCCCAACGTGCGCGCATGCAGCATCACTCGCGGAATAGGCACTTCCCCGACAGTCATGACTTTGGGCCCGCCATAGGTTTTGTCACCCAAGATCGGATGCTCGATTGATGTCAGGTGCACCCGCAATTGATGGGTTCGTCCTGTCCGAGGGGACAGTTTTACGCGAGCGGCAATCTTCCCGTACCGCTGCTCGACCTGATAGTCGGTCGCCGAAGGCTTCGGCTTGGTGGATCGCGGTGAAAACTTCTTTCGCTCTTTCGTATCGCGCCCAATGGCCAGGTCGATGAGACCATGCCCTTTCTTGGGCACGCCCCACACCAACGCCTCATACACCCGGGCGATCGTATGGAGCTTGAACTGAGCCGCCAGCGCACGATGCGACTGGTCTGTCTTGGCAATCACCATCACCCCGGACGTTTCTTTATCCAGCCGATGGACGAGGCCCGGCCGCTCCTTGCCTCCGATATGCGACGGCGTGATACCCGAGGTCGCAAAGTGGTGCAGTAAGGCATTCACCAACGTTCCCGACCAATTGCCCGGCGCCGGGTGGACGACCAGCCCGGCCGGCTTATTGAGCACCAAGAGATCTGCATCTTCGTGGAGAATTTCAAACGGAATGGCTTCAGGGATGAGATCAAGCGGCTCCGGGCGTGGCACCTCGAGCCTGATGCAATCCCCTGGCTTGATTTTCTGGCTCGGCCGGACAGTCCGGCCGTTGATCTGAATACAGCCCTCTTCGATCAATCGCTGCAGCGCCGAGCGGGAAAACGTCGGGTCGCGGTTGGCAAGGAACAGATCGATCCGCTTCGCCGATTCTCCCGCCGTGATGACAAATTCCACCGGCGTCGTGGTTACTCTATGCACGTTTGGACTGTCTAAAGGACATCGGTATGCAGTCGTGTAAGCTGCCACACGGCGCGGACAAAAACAAGATGCGCCAGTTCAGGCTCTGCTCTGCACATGTCACCCCCATGTCATCCACAGGCCATCCACATGTCGCCGAGTACACTCATTCCTCCCGTCACGTCCATAATGGTGTGTTGCACTGTTCATTACTGTCAAACCTACGGTCAATTTGACACGACGATTCTTCACACTGTCATGACACTGACCTCGAGAAAATTACGTTTTGAAAAAAATCATACCTTTAGCTAAAGCCATTACTGCCACAACACAGGCACCTGAATTGCTTTCTCATAAGTAGGACTTTGCCTCGAATAATTTGGAGATTGCGAGCATCGCATGGCCTCAGAATTTATCCACAGAATCCTCAGATCGCTGATGAGTCACCAGACACCACATCCCGTGGCCCCTCCACTAATTGTGGACAACTTGCTTTGTCAACCGTTGCCCATTGCCCAGCATGATCGCCGAATCGATGTGCGATTTGCCATCAGAACGCGCTGTACCTATGAATTGATTGACGGACAAGATCACGAATCGACTTCATCTCCCGGTGAAGCGTATTCCTTGAACATCAGCGCTGATGGCATTTTGTTATTGCTCGATCGCAAACCACAGGACCGACAGCTAGTGGCCATGCGGAATCCCGCCTTGCAGCAGCATGGGACGACCCTCTTCGAAGTGCGCTGGATGACCCACCTCCCGGTCGGCACCACCCACAAACGCTACATGGTCGGCTGCCACTTGACCTTTGGACGGTTTCCGTACTTTCTCGTCCAACGTCACCATCTCGATCAACACATTTCAG
>JBDTWG010000348.1:0-4068 GCA_040006855.1 Nitrospira sp. | reverse complement strand
CTCTGCGCCGTACGTTGAGTCTCTGGGTGATGCGAGAACGAAGCTGGAGGATTTTTTCTCCATCCTGCTGGGTGCCTGTGGGTGAACGGCCGGTATTCCTCATGCGGCAGATACTTCCATCGTTCGTCGCCCTTCTCTTCCTGTGTGGGATGCCGTTCTCACTCGGGGCGGAGGGGTTTGGCCCTTTCCCGGTCAGGAATTTTCAGGCGCTGGATCAGCTCGTTCTCGGCATGCCTGGCGAACGAGCGGCGGTGCTCCGCAAGGGCGATTTCGACGTGCGGCTCGAGCTGGCCAATACGGCCACCATTGCTAGGGACAGCGAGGAACAGGCCGAGGTGACGATGAAGTTTGAGACCGTTCGGGCCGGCCTCTTTCTTCGCTATGGTCTGACCGACCGGTTGGAGATCGGGGCAGAGGTTCCCGTGCTTCACCGCTATGGGGGATTTATGGATGGCGCGATCAAGGGTGTGGAAAATGCCACGACCGGCCTGTCACCGCCACGCAAAGCTCTCGGCGACACTCACTATGCGTTCAATGTCTCCAACGGCGGGCGAACCATGTTTAAAGGGTCGGACGGCGCTGCCGGCCTGGGAGACGTGTCATTTTTTGGGAAGTACCAACTGCTGAAAGAAACCTCTGCCCTGCCTGCGATGTCCCTTCGCGTGGCGGTGAAGGCGCCCACAGGAGACACGGCGGAGATATTCGGGAGTGGCCACCCGGACGTAGGCATCGGGTTGGCTCTGGAGAAGGCTTTTGCGGCTCACTGGATTGTGTATACGAATGTGAATGGCATATTCCCCACGGGGCGGATTGCGGGGCTTGATCTTCAGCCGGTGATAAATGGAATAGTGGCGATCGAATATCTTTGGACTGAGAAATTTTCCATCACGGCCCAGTTTGACTACTACTCACCGCCATTCCACGGGACGGGAACCAGGGTGTTGGACAAAGGAGTCACGGAGTCAGTGCTAGGTGTCAGCTACCGAGTCCTGCCGGGCCTCTTATGGCAACTCTACGGAGTGGAGAATTTAGATTTTATTACCGGAAGCGCGGCGGACTTTACGCTCTCAACTACGCTGACCTATCGGTTTCGTTCGTAGCAGAAGTGACACAGTCGTGACCGTGCAGATTCTCGAGGCCTGTAGAGGAATCAGTGATCCTACTGGTATTGTAAGCACGAGGGAAATCTTGACACGAGCTGTCGCATATGTGAGGATGGGCGTACGCATACGAAAATTCTTACGCTGCTTCGTCGCCATCTTCTCAAAACGAATACCTCCCAACTGAATGAAGAGTTATAGCTGCGCCCAGTTGTCATGCTTTGACAAGGAGATCGTGCAATGTCTCTGCTGAAAAACATCCACAGTCCCGCTGATTTGAAGCGCCTCTCCCCCGAACAGTTTCCGGAGCTATGCCAGGAGATCCGTGAACAGATCCTCGCGGTCGTTTCCAATGTTGGCGGACACTTGGCCTCTAACCTTGGCGTCGTGGAGCTGACCGTTGCGCTGCAGTATCTCCTCGAGACGCCGAAAGACAAGATCGTCTGGGATACCAGTAATCAAGCCTATGCCCATAAGTTACTGACCGGCCGCCGGGAACAATTTCACACGCTCCGGCAGTACGGGGGGCTAAGCGGATTCTGCAAGCGCGAAGAAAGTGCCTACGATACGTTCAATGCCGGTCATGCCGGCACCGGCGTCTCCGCCGCCTTCGGCATGGTAGAAGCGCGTGACCAACGGAATGAGAAACACAAAGTGGTGTGTGTGGTGGGTGATGGCGCCATGACGGCGGGCATGACTTTGGAGGGGTTGCACCATGCCGGAGGGACCAACAAAGATTTCATCGTCGTCCTGAACGACAATCAAATGTCTATTTCCAAGAACGTCGGAGCAATCTCGGCCTATTTGAACCGGACGTTCACCGGTGAGTTTTACGCGCGGATGCGGGAAGAGACCGGCCAACTGCTGCGAAAGATTCCACATATCGGCCTCGAAGTGCAAAAGATTGCGCGCCGCGCCGAGGAATTGGCCAAAGGCGCGATTCTTCCGGGTCTGCTGTTCGAAGAGCTGGGATTCCAGTATGCCGGGCCGATCGACGGACATAACTTCGAACATCTGCTGCCGACTTTGGAAAATGTGCTGAAAATGAAAGGGCCGGTCCTGCTCCACGTGATTACGAAAAAGGGGTTAGGGTATGAGCCGGCGATGGAAAATCCCGTCTGGTTCCACGCTTGTCCTCCGTTCGTGCGCGAAACGGGCATTCCGGCTAAAAAAGCGTCCAGGCCCAGCTATACGAGCATGGCCGTCGATGCGCTGATCAAGGTCGCGCACCAGGATAAACGGATTGTGGCCATCACCGCCGCCATGTGCGAGGGCACGGGTCTCAATGCGTTTGAAAAAGTATTTCCCGATCGTATTTATGACGTCGGCATTGCCGAGCAGCATGCGGTAACCTTCGCGGCTGGAATGGCAGCGCAAGGCATGAAGCCGGTCGTCGCCCTCTATTCTACGTTCCTCCAGCGCGCGTATGATCAGGTCGTACACGATGTGGCCACGCAAAATTTGCCGGTGACCTTTTGCATTGACCGGGGCGGACTCGTTGCGGAAGATGGAACGACCCACCATGGCGCGTTCGACTTCGCATTTTTACGGCATGTACCGAATATGGTCGTCACGGCGCCCAAAGACGAAAACGAATTGCAGCATTTGATGAAGACCTGTGTCAGTTATGATGGCCCTGCCTCGGTGCGTTATGCCCGTGGCGTGAGCCTCGGGGTTCCGATGGATCCGGAGCCCACCGCGCTGCCGATCGGCAAGGGCGAATTATTACGCGAAGGCACCGATGTCGCGATTGTGGCGATCGGGGTCACCGTGTGGCCGGCCGTCAAGGCCGCCGAGCGGTTGGCCCAAGAAGGGATCTCCGCCGCAGTGATCAATGCGCGTTTCGTGAAGCCGTTGGATACCGAGCTGATCGTCAAGACGGCAAAGAACGTGCGCTGCCTGGTGACCGTCGAGGAAGGCTCCAAGATGGGAGGGTTCGGTTCCGCAGTGTTGGAGGCCCTGTCCGAGGAAGGGATCACCCATTTGCGAACGAAGCTTCTCGGCCTTCCGGATTGGTACATTGAGCAGGGACCGCAAGATTTCCTGCGGGAACGATATGGGCTGACGGAAGATGGGATTTATAACGGCGTGAAGGCCTTATTCGGAGCCAGTGTGGCCACGGATGACGCCGCTCGATTGGCGTCGTTGGTCGGAAGCTTGCCGCACGGGGATGAGCAGGGCAGCTAGCCACCCAGCATTAGCCAAAAAAGTAAACACACCGGGAAATCGATGCATATCACACGAAAGAAAACGCGGCAGATTCAAGCGGGGTCGGTGAAGATCGGCGGCGATGCGCCGATTTCGGTCCAGTCGATGTGTTCGACCGATACGCGCGATGTGAAAGCCACAGTCGCTCAGATCCGTCAGTTGGAAGAAGCCGGTTGCGAGATCATCCGTGTCGCCGTGCCGGATGAGGCGGCGTCGGCGGTCCTTCCCCAGATCAAAGCGGCAATGACGGTGCCACTGATCGCCGATATTCACTTCGACCATCGTCTCGCCCTCAAAGCTGCCGAAGTCGTCGATTGTGTTCGCATCAACCCGGGCAACATCGGAGCCTGGTGGAAGGTGCAGGAGGTTCTTAAGGCGGTCAATGAGCGAGGAATTCCCTTGCGAGTAGGGGTCAACGGTGGCTCTCTCGAGAGACCCCTGCTGGATAAATACGGATGGCCTTCACCGGAAGCCCTCTCGGAATCGGCATTGAATGCAGTGCATGCGTTGGAAGATGAGGGCTTCACCAATATGAAGGTGTCGCTCAAGGCCTCCGACGTACACCATGCCATTGATGCGTATTACTTGTTTTCCACCCAATCCAACTACCCTTTGCATATTGGGATTACCGAAGCCGGGACGGCGATGACCGGAGCTGTGAAATCTGCCATCGGTCTGGGATGGCTTTTATCGCAGGGCATCGGTGATACGCTGCGTGTCTCTCTTGCGGCCGATCCAGTGGAGGAGGTCAAAGTCGGCT
>JBDTWG010000347.1:0-4095 GCA_040006855.1 Nitrospira sp. | reverse complement strand
GAGATTACCTTTCGAGGCATGAAGTCATACAATGGCGTCGCAGTGCTCAGTCGTATCAAGCCGGAAGCGGTATGGCACGGGTTCGATGACGGAGGGGATGTCGAGGATGCGCGTCTCTTGCGGGTCGTGATTCAGGGCATTCCCATCATCAATACCTATGTCCCGCAAGGGTTTGAGATCGATTCACCCAAGTACCAATACAAGCTTGTCTGGTACGAACGCTTGAGGAAGCATTTTGAGGTTCATCTTTCGCCGAAGGAGCCGGCGATCTGGTGTGGAGACATGAATGTGGCCCCAAGACCCATTGATGTCCACAGTCCGGAGAAACATCTTAAACATGTCTGTTACCACGAAGACGCGCGCAAGGCCTATGGGAAGACGATTGCGTGGGGCTTCGAAGATGTGTTCTGCAAACTGTATCCAGATCGCCAGCAATTCACTTTTTTTGACTATCGCGCGCCCAGCGCGCTTGCCGCGAACAAAGGGTGGCGGATCGACCATATTTTGGCCACGGCCTCACTGGCGCAAAAGTGTCAGCGAGTCGATGTTGATCTCGAGCCCAGACGCTCCGCCGATCCTTCGGATCATACCGTCCTTTGGGCCGACTTCGCCTTGTAATAAGATATTTGCCGCAGAGCAGGAGTGAACACTGCCCTGCGGCTGTCTCATCACTGCAAAACTCCCACTGGTTCCAGTAATAGTTGCTCGGCTAAACGTGTTCGCCGATTCTGTTCAATCAAAGGATCGACGATCGATCCACAATTAATGCACCGCCACACAAACGTTTCCGGGGAGAAATCCGGTCGCCATTCATCGACCATTAATCCTTGGCATCGTCCGCATGTCATGGCTTCTACCTCCTTAGGATTGTGCCCCCTTGTGTGAGGGTCGTGCCCATGTGAGGAGGAGAATAGCAACGCGAGATTAGAGCGGTGTTAGTGAGACGTTAAAACACGTTAATCCCGTTTTCTTCGCGAAATCAGGGCGTTCGTGTGAATGCCTTTGACAAATGAAGAAACCGAAAGGAGTGTTCTGTCCAAAAATGACGGAGGCATGTGATCCGGCCGGATGGTTTCAAACATCCATCCCATGTTGGAATCGAGTAGCCGCCATTACCATGACTGCCGCGGCAACTTCCAGCGTCCAAGGTTCAATTTCCATCTGGAGCCTGGAATAGGTAAGGGAGTTGCTGGGGGCTAGTTTCGAACCGACCGAGTTTGATCCAGAAAACAGCGTTCAAGTATGGCACTGGTGCCCTACCGGCGAGGAACCGTCGAGTTTCTTGACAGAACTTTCATCATCCTTTATCGATTGAACTGGCGCTCAGTGTCTGCATCTGCGTCTTCATGCAGTGGCAATGAATTTACGTGAACGGAATAGTCTTGGAACCAGGTCGTTTTTCCCCGTGTGACGTGCAGGAAGAGCCCTGACTGGGCGTATTGCGGACAATTATGTGTCCGGGAGAGCGGCGATGATACCCGCCGAACATCGAGCATGACACAGCCGTTGATCTGTCCGCAGTGTGGCCAAGACAAGGTATTTCGCTCCCGATGTCACACCCTCATGGAGCGCCTGCAGTCACTCGCATGCATTTCCCCATTTCATTGCCAGGACTGCAGCTTTCGTTTCCCAGCCTCTCGATTGGGGCGCAGTTATCCGGAGCAAATGGTCGATCGGCGCGAGCATCTGCGGATTCCCGTGCGTTTGTTCCTATCATTTTCCGGGGGGAAGGTACGGGGAGAGGGAACGGTCTTGGATATCTCGATGGGCGGGTGCATTATCGAGAGCCAAGCCCCGGTGCATGTGGACGATATCTTTTATCTGCAAATCGCGCTGGACAATGAGCAAGCTCCGCTCGAAGTCGCGGCGATGGTCCGATCCGTGAGCTCTCGTGGGATCGCGTTCAAATTTCTGCGGGCGGCACAGGAGAACAAACGGCTCCTGGCGTTTGTGCATGCCAAGACCGAATCCTTCGGGCCACGTTCCTCCACCTAGTCCACTATTGGCCCCGCGTCATTATCCCAGAGCCGGTCTCAGGCCTGTTTAATCAGACCGCGTGAACACTGCAAGCCGGCTACGACCGTGCCACGCTGCGAGTAGGCAGCGATCACCTCAGCATTCTGCTACAGTGGTGTTTCCCAGGCCGAGGCCTGTGGATACTCTGTCGTAAGCCGTTCGTGTTCGGCATGGTCGAACGCCTGCACCGTCAGGTCTGCGCGATCCAACGGCTCCGGACAGGTGGACGAAGATAGGTAGTCGACATAGTCCTGTGCCTTTGCTTCCGTGGCAAACCGGCAGAGTCCATACTCGGGCATATGAGAAGAGGGGTGCCAAAAGGCCAGTCCGATCGAACTCCCCTGAAAGATCCCTAAGACGCGGTGTCGGACCTGAAATCCTCCGGGGGTATTGGTGGATCGATCGAGTGCCATGGGTGCTCCATTTGCGGGATGATCGCAATCGAAAGGTCGAGTATAACAAGGTTGGAGGACGATCGATATCTCTCGCGCGTCGCCAGGTCGCGCCGGTCGTTGACTTCGTCGGTGAACGTCTTAAGTCTTGAAAATATGCGTTGTCTGTTATGACAGGCGCGAAGGAGGAACGTATGGTCACGTCAGTCACGCGGTTGATGGGGGCGATACTGCTGCTCACGGGGGCCTTGACCCTGTCCGGGTGTGGGTACAACGACTTGCAAGGTCTCGAGGAGGATACGAAGGCCGCCTGGAGCGAGGTGATCAACCAGTATCAGCGGCGGGCCGATCTGATCCCGAACCTCGTGAATACGGTGAAGGGGTACGCGGCGCATGAGAAGGAAACGCTGGAAAACGTCGTACAGGCGCGAGCAAAAGCCACGAGCATCCAAGTGACGCCGGAATTGCTACGAGATGAGGGGGCGTTCAAGAAATTTCAGGAAGCTCAGCAAGGCCTGTCCAGTGCGTTGGGGAGGTTGCTGGCCGTAGCGGAAAACTATCCCAACTTGAAGGCCGACCAAAACTTTCGTGACCTCCAAAGTCAGCTCGAAGGCACAGAAAATCGTATCACCGTGGCACGGAAGCGGTACATCGACAAGGTGGCAGAGTTCAACAAAATGGTCCGCTACTTCCCCACGAATCTGACCGCCAAGTTCCTGTTGCATATGGAAGAGAAACCCAATTTCACGGTGGCAGACGAAAAGGCGGTGGCCAAGCCGCCGGAAGTGAAATTCTGACGTCCAGGTCATTCGAGACGGAGGGTTCACGATGCGGCTGAAGAGCCGGGTAGGGCCTGCGGTCCTCGTTGCTGGGTTGTGGCTGGCGCTTATGGGCGGCCTTCCCGCTGAGGCGCTCGACGTACCGCCGCTCACCGGCCGCATCGTTGATCTGGCGGGCGTTCTGCCCCCTGCAGTGGCCGAGCAACTGTCCGCTGATCTCCAGGCGCATGAAGCGAAAACCTCCAATCAGGTGGCGGTGCTGATTGTCCCGTCGCTGGAGGGAGAGCCGCTGTTTGATCTCTCCCATCGCGTGGCGACCACGTGGAAATTGGGCCGCAAGGGCACGGATAACGGAGCCCTGCTTCTCATCGCCATCAAGGATCGAAAAGTTCGTGTGGAGGTTGGTTACGGGCTTGAGGGAGTCTTGACCGATGCGCGATCGGCGCAAATCATCCGGAACGAGATCGTCCCGCGGTTTCGAACGGGCGATTTCCCCGGGGGTATTACGGCTGGTGTCCAGGCCATTCTAAAAACCATCGAAGGAACCTATAGCGCTCCCGAACGCCCAGCGACGTCCTCGCCATCCAGTGATCCGTTCGGCAACGTCGTCTTTGCGGTGATCTTGGGAGTCGTCATCGGTCTCTTGTTCTCGCGCGTGCATCGCCTGCTGGGGCCAGTTGCTGCGGGCGGCCTTTCGTTCCTCGCCGCACCCTGGGTGATCCCTGCTCTGTTTGCCGGAGCCGTGAGCGTGGCTTTGGTCAGTTTACTCAGTGCTCTAGGGCAAGGAGGTGGCTCGGGCCGAGGGAGAAGTGGAAGTCCGTTTGATGGGACCTGGTTTAGCACACAGAATGGTGGGTGGGGTTCCGGCGGGATCGGAGGATCCTTCGGGGGGTCCGGTGGCTTCTCTG
>JBDTWG010000346.1:0-4098 GCA_040006855.1 Nitrospira sp. | reverse complement strand
TGGTCGACCGAAGCGAGTATAAGCGGCGCCAAGCGCCGCTGGGGATCAAGATTACGTATCGGGCCTTCGGCAAAGATCGGCGGATGCCGATCACGAACGGGTATCGATAGCATACGTAACGTATGACGACCGACAATGACGTCGGTCAGCGAGGCTGGCAATGGCGCCAGAGAGTAAGGGCTCGTGGCCTCATACAGAGGCTGGCGACACAATGTTGTTTATTCTTTGGGAGGTGCCATGCAAGCGCTCGGAAGACAAGATGTGCGAGGGTGTGTCTGTGGATTCATGATGGCAGCAACGTTGTTGGTCGGCTCGAATGCTCAGGCGCAGGATGTCGAGGTCGTGGCGCCTAAGGCAATGGACAGCTTGATGGACACGACCAAGCACCCGGTGTCGGTCACGATGGCGATGCAAGCGGACAGCTTCTTCGGATTCAATCCATCGATTTACGGGACGTACGGCCTGACCGACAATGTCGCGCTCGCCTTCAACTTTACCTATTGGACCATGATCAGCGGAGTAGGCGTCCACGACAATGCGCCCTGGCTGGAAACGGATGTGGGCTTGAATTTCACCTTCCTGGAGAAGCGGTTATCGGTCACGCCGATGATCGGGTTCGTACATGGTCAGCTCTTGTCGTCGCGGGGGGGATTCTTTCCGAACGGCGGAGGAAGTGTGAACGAGCGCACGACTGCGTTTGAAGGCGCCGTGCCGAATGTGACCATGAACTACCTCGACAATCGGTTCGAAGGTGAGTTCTATTTGGGTTACTACAAGGCGATCCGGAGCGAAGGCGGAAGCGGCGGCGGAGGCGCGATCAACTGTGCCAATCCCGGCGGCACCAACTGCTTGGGCCCGGCTCAGGCGGGTGGGCGAGGCACCTGGGACTTTCTGCACTATTGGGTGAGCGCCGGAGTGCGCATGAACAGCATGTGGTCGCTGGGGGCGCATTACGAACATCTGCTAACGACCCGTGACAGCAGCGCGCCGGGAGCGGCACAGGACTACTATCGCTGGATCGGACCCTATGTCGAGATGAAATTGCCGGGGAACATGGCGTTTCGGTTCACGGCAGGAAAAGACCTGACCGACAATCAGGACTTCTACAAATTGAAATTCACCAAGGCCTTTTGATTCCGGCCAGCCGCGTGAGGCTCGGGGCCAGAAGGGGTGCGCCTTTCTGGTCCCGAGATTCCCGATGCGAAGGAGGCTCGATCGTGACCAAACTGAAGCGTTCCGGCATCCTACTCTGTTCAGGGTTGGGACTGCTCATGGCGTTGCTGATAGGAATTTCTGACGCCGCCGTGCCTAGCTCATCCTTGAAAGTGGATTCAGGGGATACCGCTTGGGTGCTTATCTCCTCTGCGTTAGTGTTGGCGATGCTGATGCCAGGGCTCGCGTTGTTTTACGGCGGACTGGTACGCACCAAAAACGTGCTCGCGACCATCATGCAGAGCATCATGATCTTGAGCGTGGTCAGCGTGCTGTGGGTGCTGTTCGGGTACAGCCTGGCTTTCGGGCCGGATAAAGGCGGAGTGATTGGAGGGTTGGACTGGGTCGGGCTCAGCGGGGTCGGTGCCGAGCCGCATCCACTCTACGGGCCGACGATTCCACACCAGGCGTTCGTGTTGTTTCAGCTGATGTTTGCGGCGATCGCTCCGGCATTGATCACGGGTGCTTTTGCCGAACGGAAGCGTTTTACGTCGGTCGTGCTGTTCGCGGCGATCTGGTCGATCGTGGTCTATGTGCCGCTGGTGCACTGGATTTGGGGTGGGGGATGGTTGGCCAAATTGGGTGCCTTGGATTTTGCCGGAGGAGCGGTCATTCACATCAGCTCGGGCGCGTCGGCCCTTGTCTGCGCGATTATATTGGGCAAGCGGCGAGGGTACGGAACAGATTATATGGCACCGCACAATCTTCCGATGACGCTGCTCGGGACCGGCTTTCTGTGGTTCGGCTGGTTTGGTTTCAACGGCGGCAGCGCGCTGGGCGCGAATGGCATCGCCGTGTCGGCCATCCTCGCAACCCATACGGCAGCGGCCATGGGTGCCATGGCTTGGTGTGGGGTCGAGTGGGCACATCGCGGCAAGCCTACCGTACTGGGTGTGGCCAGTGGCGCCGTCGCTGGCCTCGCGACGGTGACGCCCGCGGCAGGCTATATCAGTCCGCTTTTCGCTCTGGCGATCGGTGCCGTGGCCGGTATGGCCTGCTACGCGGCGATTGTCTGGAAGGGGCGATTCGGCTATGATGACTCGCTTGACGTCGTGGGGATTCATGGAGTCGGGGGGGTAATCGGGATTCTTGCCACCGGGCTCTGTGCCAGCAAGCTCATCAATCCCGCCGGCGCCGATGGGCTGTTCTATGGTAATCCGGGCCTCTTCGGCATCCAGCTTCTCGTCGTGGTGGTCACGGCGATTTTCTCGATGGTTGGCACATTTGTCATCCTCAAACTGGTCGATTCCATGACGGGGCTGAGGGTGTCTTCTGAAGAGGAAGCGACCGGACTGGATTTGAGTCAACATAACGAGCGGGCCTATTCGTGAATGACGCCATCGGCTGAGAGCGGTCGGCGGTCCTAGGAGGCAAGGATGAAACTAATCGAAGCCATCGTCAAACCGTTCAAGCTCGACGAGGTCAAAGACGCCCTGCTGGAAATCGGGATTCAGGGCATGACGGTGACGGAAGTGAAAGGGTTTGGCCGCCAGAAGGGCCATAAGGAAACGTACCGTGGTCAAGAGTACACCATCGAGTTCGTGCCGAAGGTAAAGATTGAGGTAGCGGTCAACGATAGCCAGGTCCAGCGTGTGCTGGAAACCATTACGCGCGCCGCGAAAACCGGGAGCATCGGCGACGGAAAAATTTTCGTGCGGGATCTCAGCGCGGCCGTCAGGATTCGCACGGGCGAGACGGGGGAAAGCGCGCTCTAGGTATGGCCCAGCCACTGGATACGGGTTCGCACATGTTGCACGAGTCAGCCTCCGCGGCGGGGGCGCATCTGCTGGCGGAGCAGCGCGAGGCGATTCATCAACGGCTGTTGGCCGGTGCGTCGGGTGACGAGGTGGTGGCGGCGACCACGGATTTGGTCGACGGCTTGATCGTCGGTCGGTACCGCACCGCGGCGCGGACTGGAGGCGAGGCTCTCACGACCGCCGGATTTCAGCATTGCTGCCTGGTCGCGCTGGGCGGCTATGGCCGGCGGGAGTTGGCGCCCCACTCTGATATCGACCTGATGTTTCTGTTTCACTCCGATGCGGCGAAGGTCATTCCTGAGCTGGTGAAACAGGTGCTCCATCCCTTGTGGGACAGTGGGTTTCAGGTCGGCCATAGCGTCCGTACGATTCAGGATTGCGTGGATTTGGGACTGGCTGATTTGACGGTTCGGACCTCGATGATGGAAGCGCGGTTTCTCGCCGGCAGCGCCGAGCTCTTTCAGCAATTCCATGCGCGCTACGTCAGAAAAGTTGTGTCGAGGGGATGCGATGCCTACCTGGAGCAGAAAGTTGCCGAGCGACAACGCGAGTATCAGAAATTCGGCGAAACGGTGTATTTGCTGGAGCCGAACGTCAAAAAAAGCCAAGGCGGGTTGCGTGACTTGCACCTCCTGCAGTGGGTCGGGTTGGCGCGGTATCAGGCGCCCACGATTCGTGAATTGTCCGACCGCGGGATTCTGTCTCAAGCCGACTACCGGGCCATCAAGGAGGCACGGGAGTTTCTCTTGCGCATTCGTTCCTTCCTCCATATTCGGGCCGGCATGGCGCAGGAAATTCTGACCTTCGATGAGCAGGTCTGGTTGGCTACACAGCTCGGTTTCACCGATCGACCGCATCTTCTCGCGGTCGAGCAGTTCATGCAGCAGTACTATCGCCATACCATGGGGCTCCACGCCGCCTCGATGCGCTTTGTGGAACGCTGCCGCCGCCGCTCATTGTGGCAGCGGCTCGTCCGATGGTTGCCGTCGCCACGGATCGATCAGTACTTCGTTGTTGACGGCCAAGCGTTGACGGTGCCCGTCGAGTTACGTTCCCAGGTGCTGGATCGGCCGGCCACGCTCTTGAGGCTCTTTGACCTGGCACGTTCGAGAAAACTGAGCATCGATCC
>JBDTWG010000345.1:0-4115 GCA_040006855.1 Nitrospira sp. | reverse complement strand
CTCGCGGGCACACGGGTGTACCTCACATGTGTTGGCCTCACGATCGTGGCAGCCCTCGGTATTTTGGCGTCGACGTTTTACGCCCTTCGAATGGTGCAGCGCGTGTTCCATGGGGAGAACAGTCGGCGCTGGCAGCTTCCGGACCTCTCGCTACGCGAAGCACTCATCGTCGCGCCCATGATCGTAGCCCTGTTGTGGCTGGGCCTGTATCCCCAGCCTGTATTGAATACCTTCGCGCCGGCCATGCACAATTTGCAGCGCGAGGCCAATCTCCCGGCCCTGGTCTGGGAGAGAAGATGACGACGTGACACAAGCGGACTGTCTCTCCCTATTGCCGCTCATCCTGATCGCCGGCACGGCGATTCTCGTCATGCTGGCCATTGCCTTCACTCGCCACCACGCGCTGGCAGCCGGGCTAACCGTGGGGGGGCTTGTCGCCGCGTTCATCTCGGTCGGGATGGTTATCCCTTCTGTTCCAAGGCAGGTGACAGCGTTGCTGATCATGGACAGATATGCATTGTTCTACATGGCTGTCATAATCGCCTCCGCAGTGGTGGTCGCGGTCCTCTCCTACCCGTATTTCGAGAAGCAAGAGGGCCAGCGCGAAGAGCTGTATGTGTTGCTGCTGGTCGCCACGCTGGGATGCCTGGTGCTCGTCGCTAGCAGCCACTTGATGTCGTTCTTCCTGGGACTGGAAATCCTGAGCGTCTCGCTCTATGCGATGATCGCCTATCTGAAAGAGCGTAAGCAGTCACTCGAAGCCGGGATCAAGTATCTGGTGTTGGCGGCGGCGTCCGCGGCCTTTCTCCTGTTCGGCATGGCGCTCGTCTATGCCGATCTCGGCACGATGGAATTCTCGCGGATCGCCTCCGCCTCGACTGCGGACGTACACCTCGCGCTGCTGCTCCCGGGGATCATCCTGATCGTCACGGGCATCGGCTTCAAGCTTGCCGTGGTGCCGTTCCACTTATGGACGCCTGACGTCTACGAAGGCGCGCCGGCTCCGGTGACCGCATTCATCGCAACCGTCTCCAAGACAGCGATCTTTGCGCTGCTGTTGCGCGTCTTTTACCAGGCTGACCTCTACCAGTCTCGCGCTGTCTTCATCGTGTTCGTCGTCATCGCAGTGGCCTCGATGATCGCCGGCAATCTGCTGGCGCTGCTGCAAACCAATGTGAAACGCATTCTTGCGTACTCGTCCATCGCGCATTTCGGGTACATGCTGGTGGCGTTTGTGGCAGGTGGAAGTCTGGCCGTTGAAGCGGTGACCTTTTACCTGGTGACCTATACCGTCACCACGCTCGGAGCGTTCGGGGTGGTGACGGTTCTCTCCGACTCCCGCCGCGATGCCGACCGTCTGGACGAGTACCAAGGATTGTTCTGGCGCCGTCCGCTTCTGGCCGGCATCTTCACCGTGATGCTCCTCTCGCTCGCCGGCATTCCCGCCACGATGGGCTTTCTGGCTAAGTTCTTCGTGCTTGCGACTGGAGCCTCGGCTACGCAATGGTCGCTCATCATCATCCTGGTCACGACTAGCACCATCGGTCTGTTCTACTATCTACGCATCCTGGTGGCGATTTATTCCACCTCACCCGAACGCGAGCCATCCACCTCAGGAGTTGTCCCCGCCAGTGGCTTGGTATTGGCTTTATTAACAGCCTTGCTCATCTTGTTCGGAGTATACCCTGCACCGTTGCTGGACATGATTCAAAAGAACGCGGTGTTGCCAGTAGGAGACGTGCCGGCATCTGAGTCGGACACCGTCAGCCGGCATATTGACTCAAGAGGAGTTCACGTCCTGCGGGCTGCGAAGCTGTCCTTTGACGCCGATGTTGAAACATCGGTCATCGATCGCGGCGAACCGACTCAATTGTCAGTTCAGGATCGATCGCTTGAACCGGCTGTGGGTCAGCCATGACGGCCATATTAGAAAATGGGCCTAGAAAGGAATCCATTTATGAGCAAGATCACCGTGGCAGAGCTATTGGTCGAAACGCTCGCCCTCGCCGGGGTCAAGCGAGTGTATGGAGTCGCAGGGGACTCTCTCAATGGCATCACGGATTCCATCCGCAAGAGGGATGATATCCGATGGGTGTCCATGCGACATGAAGAGACCGCTGCTTTTGCCGCCGGAGCGGAGGCGCACCTGACAGGACACCTGACGGTATGCGCCGGAAGCTGCGGGCCGGGAAATCTTCATCTGATCAATGGGCTCTATGATGCGCACCGGAGCCGTGTGCCGGTCCTGGCGATCGCAGCTCAGATTCCCAGCCGCGAGATCGGCAGCGGCTATTTTCAGGAAACCCATCCCGAGCATCTATTCCGTGAGTGTAGCCATTTTTGCGAGATGGTCTCGCATCCGGCGCAGATGCCTCGCCTCCTCGAGATCGCGGTACAAACGGCGCTGTCGAGGCGCGGCGTCTCCGTGCTTGTGATCCCCGGAGATATTGCCCTGCAGGCCGCCGTGACGACCGAACCGCACCTCCGATTTGCGGCTCCAACGCCGATGGTGCGCCCCTCCAACGATGAGATCGGCCGGTTGGCCGATCTATTGAATGGGGCGGCCAAAATCACAATTTTAGCCGGAGCCGGCTGCGCCGGCGCTCACGATCAATTGATGGAGCTGGCGGGCAAGCTACAGGCGCCGATCGTTCACACGATGCGCGGTAAGGAATTCATCGAACACGAGAATCCATTCGACGTCGGCATGACTGGACTGCTCGGCTTCGCCTCAGGCTACTATGCCATGATGAACTGCGAGACGCTCCTCATGCTTGGCACCGATTTTCCCTATCAGCAGTTCTTTCCCGAGCAAGCGACGATCATCCAAATCGATATTCGGGGCGAACAAATCGCTCGACGGACCAAGGTCGATATAGGACTTGTCGGTGATGTGACAGCCACGCTGTTGGCACTTTTACCCAGGCTCAAGCAGAAGAGCGACGGCGGTCATCTGAAGGAAGCCCTCCAGCACTATGCGAAGGCGCGGAAAGGGCTGGATGATCTGGCCTCGGGAGAGCCGGGACGCAAGCCGATGCATCCGCAATATGTCGCCAGGATGCTCGACGAGATTGCGGCGGAGAACGCCATTTTCTGCTGCGATGTCGGTACGCCTACGCTGTGGGCGGCGCGGTACCTCAGGATGAACGGCAAGCGGAGACTATTGGGATCCTTCACGCACGGGTCCATGGCCAATGCGCTGCCGCAGGCGATTGGAGCGCAGCTCACCCATCCCGATCGTCAAGTGATCACGTTGTCGGGTGACGGGGGGCTGGCCATGCTGATGGGCGATCTACTGTCTCTTCGGCAACTGCAATTGCCGGTCAAGTTGGTGGTCTTCAGGAACGACTCACTCAGCTTCGTGGAGCTTGAAATGAAGGCAGCGGGTTTTTTGGATTTTGCCACGGACCTCCACAATCCAGATTTTGCAAGGATGGCCGAAGCGGCCGGGTTACTCGGCCTCACGGCAGAGTCGCCTGAGCAGGTGCGTCCCATGCTGATCCAAGCGCTCAATCATGATGGCCCAGCTCTCGTTGAGGTGCTGGTGAACCGACAAGAGCTCGCCATGCCGCCGTCGATCGAGTTGGACCAGATGATCGGGTTCAGTCTCTACATGATCAAGGCGGTGCTCAATGGGCGCGGCGACCAAATCATCGATCTCGCAAAAACCAATGTGTTTCGGTGAGTGTGACTGCGAATAGAGCCGAGTGCCGGCTCTGAGGCCTCCCTCGCTCAGCACGATTAAATAGGAGTCGCGTAGAAAACGACAAGCCAAGTGCCCAGTACATCAGCCAGGGAATAGAGGCCACTGTGCTTAGTCATGGCCAAAGACCTCATCGGGACGCCTCAGCGGAGAATGCCATCGTACGTCGTAAAAAGTCCTATTCCTGCGTGACTGGGACCAGCTCCCGGTTCACTCGCGGGAGTTACCCTGGCCTCCCGCGCTAGGTCGGCTCGAGTGATGTCCTAGGCCTCGGCTTACCGAGGCTGCTGCATCCAGAGACAGAACACCCTGTCCGGAATCCCTGATTCGAGCACCTGAGCCATCAGGCGGGCTTCTGCAGCCACCGCGCCGCTCTCTTCCTCCAATGCCCCAGTGTGCCAGTTGTGTGACT
>JBDTWG010000344.1:0-4119 GCA_040006855.1 Nitrospira sp. | reverse complement strand
ATTTCTCGCGGGGGTTCTCGCAGCCTTCCAAACAATCGATCTGAAGGAAGACCATATCTTCCTGTCCGGTAACCGGGTCGCAGTGAAATTCACAGGCCGTGGCACCGGCAAGAACGGACGAAATGTCGTCTTCGAAGGCATCGATGTGTTCGAGATCAATCAGGAAGGAAAAATCCAAACCATGTGGGGCTTCTGGGACCCAGCCGCCATGATGGCGCAACTGCAGGGGTAGACGGAATCTGCGCATGCGCCGCAATCAAAATATTCAGTATGCAAGATCCCCTAAAGCAGGACAATTTTTGGGAAGATTATTGCCGAAGTGACAGACTTCCCCCCGCTACGCTTTCGTAGCTGGAACTATTTCACGGCAACGTTGCGTCACAGCCTCCGTAAAAGGCAGGGTACGTATATTATCCCGATTGAGATTACCCTTCGCCATTTCCTCAACTACCGCAACTGCGTCCGCAAAAAGATGTTCCGCAACAGATTGGTCCCAGAATTTCTCGGTCAACTCATCAGCAAACCTTGTCATCTCATTGGAGTTTGGTCTAGGAGGGTTATGCGGTGAAGCTAACAAACGTGCTGCCATAAGGATATGATAACGGGCCGGTTTATACTTCGACTCAATTGAACCATTGCGAAACAGGGACTCTAGGCGATACAGCGCCGACGCAGCAGTGTAATAAGGCTCTGGTCTGTGATCTGCTCCAAAAATTGAGGATCCTACTTTATCCAAAAGAGCTTTGAAATTACGTGTTGTGCGGTGGGGTTCGTTCAACATGAACGCAGCATATGCCCTAATCAAATTGGTGAGGGTGATAATGCGAGTCTTCTCTATGCCGGGTGTCGTATTGTACTGTCGAGATCGACGTTCATAGTAGAGACGCCGTGGTTCATCAAAGCTAGCAAAGTAGGCCTCAAGCTTCTTCTGAACGTCATTCAGCGCAAGCAATTGTTCTTCCTTCACTTGCGTTTGCCGATTGGTAGCCTTCACGATTGAAGCAATGATTTCGTCGTCCTGAGTCGCTATCAGTCTCAGTGGAATTATTATTGAATCATCCAGCGTCGAACGCTGGTCATATAAAACATGACTCGTCTGACAACCGTTAACGATCTGATAATCTTCGATATGAAAGCGATTTCCGGTTGCGCGCAGTGCTTTCGCTATGATGGTGACACCGTTGTTCATAAGTGAGAAGCGTTTGCGTTGAGCTGTAGCGGCTAAGGTTTGCCTAATCTCGCTATTCACAGCGTTGTAATCCTGCCAATCTCGAACATTGTCATAGAAAATAGTCTTAAGAAGAACGCCATTTTCGTCCCTTAAGAGGGCAAGGAACTCAGAGGCAGGCAAGAATCCTAGATATGCTTCGCTCACACCAGGCATCTCAGGAATAAGTGTACGATTGGCAAATGTAAAGTCTCTTGCGATTGCATTCTTTGATTGGTTGTAGAGGCGCTGGACAGAATCTGCGTCAAGAGGTGTAAAGTCGACTTCGCGAAAGAGCCGGGTACTGGTGAGATCATCCAATACCGTCTGCCTACGGGCAACAAGATTTGCATCCCCTAGCCACTTACCCGTGGTGACATAATAAAGTCTGCAGACGGGGTTGCCGCGTGTGAACTTTGATGAGCGAGCATAAATGGCATTCATAATCGCTGCAGCCTCCGCCACTTGCTCATTCCGAGGCAGGGTTGGTTTTTCCTTAAAGAAATCCATAACGCCATACCCGAACGTGCCGATCTTTGAGCCTTCAAAGCTAGATGAACGCTCTGCTTGAACAAAAATGAATGTCACATCCAAGTAGCCGTTTGTCTCTACCAGCTCTTTTACCAACTCCTGATCCGTGACCAATGTCCCATTAACCACGATAGCGATAGCGTCTATGCCAGTGTCACTCCCAGCCCCGGTTGCAATATCGGCTGTGTCAAATGAATCGGCAAGATGGGGAGAAACTACAAGATAGGAGGCGAATCGTTCAAACCGTGTATCTTCAGGTAGTGACTGAATACCATTGTCTTGCGAGAACTCTGCAAGTAACGCGCTAGTAATGCGGTCCATGGCACCTCCCGCAACGATCTAACAGTTTTCAAATTTAAGATTTCAGCAGCAGGGCCTGCGACAAACTCGTTCACTGAACCAGTCAATCCCCTTCCGAGCACTTCCAGATACTCCCTCAGAGCTTACTCACCTCGCCTAACAAAAGAGGGCGGGCTGGTCGATCCTCGACTGCGCGCGTCGAACGAGCACGGTCTTATCGTGCGCGTTCCGTGAGCAAGAGGACGACCAGCCCGCCCTCTTCCCTATTTCCACCCCTCCCCATTCGTCCCTCCGCCCATGCCGCCGAAGTTCCCGCCGAACCCCCCTTGCCCGCTGCCCCAATATTCTCCGCGCCGCAGGCGCGCATAGGGATGCCGCAGATCCGGGCGGCTGAGCCACCAGAGAAACCAGAGCGCTCCGCCGACGGTGAAAAGCGTAATCCAAAACCCGAGGCCGCGAAAGTGCGTCTTCTTAATAGAGCCGACGCGGATCTCTTGTGACACCGAGGCCAATCCAACGACGGTGCGGTAGAGACCTTCGCCGAAATGACCATTTTTAATAGCCGGATCGAGATAGTCGTGACCGACTTGCCCAACGACCTTTCCGCCCATCACGGGAAGCATGCGCCGTCCCATCGTCACGGCCGCCTGGCGCTCTTGGACGGACAGTAATACCAGCACCCCATGTTCATCCTGGGCCGACCCGATGCCCCACTTCTGATAAAGACCCAGCGCGTAGTCGTTGGCCGAGCCGTAGGGCTTCAACGAGGGCACGGTCACCACCACCATCTCCACGCCTGTCTTCCGCTCGAGATCCTGACAGACCGACCGTATCCGCTCGCGCCATTCCGCATCGATCACCCCGGCATGGTCGCTGACATAACCCTGTGGGTCATAGGCCGGCACAGGCTCACGCGCGTGACCAGCCGGAGACGCCACCAACAAGAGCGCTCCCCACAGTATCGCGGCGACAGACATCTTCATGGCTGGTCGCATCCTCATCGTGCGGCCACTCTGCCGTCCGGCCCAACCAGTGCGATCAGCGCGTCGAGATTGGCGGCATACCGATCAAACAACCGCGGCACCTCCACCGGACCTGGGGTAATGATCCCTCTCTTTAAATGGAGCACATCGGTCAGCCCGGCGAGATCGATTCCCGTCATGGTTTGAATCGCCGCGAGGAGGGCGTCCGACTGAAACAACGGCGGCTGTCCGGCCAGTCGTTGCAGACCTCGCAAGCAGGGCAACAGGGCCGTTAAAGATACTGGCAACAACATGGCGATCGCTTCTTCCGTGCCGCCACCTTCGATGAATCGCTGCCGCAGTCGCACCAGGTTTCCTTGAAGCCCCTGCCGGACTTGGTAGGCCAAATGCGTTCGGTCGATGTGCAAGCCGATGAAGGGGTCTCGCCCCCAGAGGACGCGATGCTGTTCTTGAATTTCGAGGTATTCGAGCGGAAAGACGAGGCCGGGTCTCGTGAGCTCAGGTTCGGTCAGCACGAGGGGCACGACGAATTGTTCGCGGCTCCATCGTTTATGCGTCTTGGCATAACGCTTCAAGCCTTCACGGTCGTACCCTGAAACCATGAGAAGCAGGTTGATGTTGGAGCGGCCCGGCAGGAACTCGCCGCGCACGGCGCTTCCATACAACACGATGCCCTCCAACTGTGAGCCGAGCAACGCGGTGGTTTCTTTCACGTACCGTTGCAGGAGCTGCTGAACCTCCGATGGAATGTCGCGTGCGGTAGGCTGTGTCACAAGTACCTCAGTCGTCGTTGTATGGAACTCATCCTATTCACTCCCCTTCTGCCGATCTTAGCAGGCTGCGAAAAAACTCCCTTAGGCAAAGAAATTCAATGACCCACACATCGAGCACAATTGAAGACGTTCCCGCAGGATGCTCAAAATGTTCGTCCAGCAAGGCCACAGCCAAGTGAAGAGCCGAGGCGTACCCTCGGGGTACGTTGAGGATCTGAACGCGGCGAGAACGCCGCTGGCGGACGTTTTCAGCATCCTCTTAGATCTGCTCGGGGGTCAGGCAACAATCCTGCAGCCATGACCCGATCCAACAAAGAAAACGGCG
>JBDTWG010000343.1:0-4131 GCA_040006855.1 Nitrospira sp. | reverse complement strand
AAGCGGTACTTCACCGTGATTCTGCGTGACATTACGGAGCGGGAGCGGCTTGAGAGGGAATTGGCCGAGCGGGAAGGGCTCCTTAGAACCATTATCGAAACCGAACCCGAATGTGTAAAGGTGCTGAATCTCGACGGGACCGTGCAAACCATGAATGCAGCCGGCTTGGCAATGATCGAAGCCGAAAGCAGTCAGGACATCGTGGGGAAGGATCTGTGTCAGCTGGTGCTCTCACAGTTCCGTGGCCCGTTCCTCGAGCTGATCACCAAGGCCGGCCAGGGAGAAGCGGGTCTGTTGGAATTTGAAATCCGGGGACTCAAAGGCGCGCATCGCTGGCTGGAAACGCATGCCGTACCCTTGCGAGGTGCAGATGGGGTCATCACCGCGGTGCTCGGGGTGACCCGAGACATCACGGCACGGAAACAGGCGGAGGCGTCTTTGCGAACCGTGCAGGGGCTGTTCGAGGACATTGTGGAATCGTCCAAAGATGCCATCGGATATGCCTCCCTGGACGGCAAATTTGTGCTGGCCAATCAGGCCTTTGCCAATCTGACGGGTTATTCGCAGGACGAGCTGCTCGGTATGAATTATGGAAAGCTGACTCCGGATGAATACCGCGAACTGCAAGCTACGGCGACGGCGCGGGTCATCGAGACGGGTGAACCAGCCGAGTTTGAAAAAGAGTATCTCCGGAAGGATGGTTCGCGGGTGCCGGTTGCCCTGACCTTGTCCATGGTCAGGGGGGAAGATGGAAAACCCGCCGGCTTGGCCGCGATCATTCGAAATATCACCGAACGGAAACAAGCGGAAGCGGCAATGCGGCAGAGTGAGGAGCGCTATCGCCGACTCGTGCAGGTTTCGCCCGACGGCATTTTCGTCATACGCGGTGATCGCGTCATCTTCAGCAACGGCGAAGGGCTGAGGTTGCTCGGCGCGACTCACGAGAGCCAGGTCTTCGGACGATCGCTGCCTGACTTCATTCGGCCGGACGACCGTGCGTCGGTTCAACAGCGCATCGGTCAGATCGCAGAAGGACAGGAGCAAATTCCTCTCTTTGAGCAAACCTTCGTGAAGCTTGATGGTGTAACCGTCGATGTGGAGGTCACCGCCGCCCGCTACAGCGATCAAGAAGGTCCCGCCGTTCTCGTGGTGGCGCGGGATATCACCGAGCGGAAGCGTTTGCAGGAACAATTGCGGCGTACCGAGCGGGTGGCCGAGTTGGCCACCGTCGCGTCCGGAATGGCGCACGAAATCGGCACGCCCATGAACGTTATTTTGGGTCGAGCCGAGTATCTGATGGAGCGGACGAAAGAAGAGCCGGTCAGAAAAGGTCTTCAAACCATCGTCAGTCAAGTGGAGCGGATCACGAGGGTGATGAATCAGCTGTTGGCCTTCGCCCGTCGACGTCCGGTGGAACACCGTGCGTTGAATCTACAACAGACGATTGAAGACAACTTGGAAATCTTTCAAGAGCGTTTGGCTCATAACGGCATTACCGTCGACACGTCCTTTGTCGAGCTCTGTCCACTGGTGCATGCCGATGCCGATCAGATGAGCCAAGTCCTGATCAATCTGGTGATGAATGCCATTCATGCGATGCCGGACGGGGGCGCTCTCAGGGTCTCGCTGGTTCCCGACAAGGGGATGGTCAAGCTCACCGCGTCGGACACCGGTCATGGGATCCCGCGGGAGGTGATCGCCAAGATCTTCGACCCCTTCTTTACGACCAAGGAGTTTGGCAAGGGAACCGGCTTAGGGCTCACGGTGGTGAAGGGCATCATTGAAGAGCACAACGGCACTCTTCACGTCGAAAGCGAACCGGGGAAAGGCACGACGTTCACCATTTGCTTGCCGATCCATACGGATGCACCCGCCAGTCCTCACTAGTCAATCACCCATAAAGTTCCACGCTCACCCTGGCCACGGTGCCCTTTTCATCCCGTGCTGTAGCGGTTCGGGACAGGGATTTTTCTGAGGGTGGGGTCTTTCTCACCAGAGCGTCACCCGCAGCTCCTCATTTATTGACCCTCTCATCTCGATTTTCCCAACGAACACCGGGATTTGATCGTTGCCCCATAGCGAGGTGAGTGGCACATGCCTTGCGAGGTAGTCGGTTTAACGATGGGTATGCTTGATGAGGGATCCAGCGTGACTGCAAACAAGGGAGCACCGGCTGTGTTACTGGTCGTGGAAGACGACAAAGACATGCGGAGTTTACTCTGTGACGAGTTGTGGGACGAAGGGTATCAATTGCGGGAAGCCACCAATGGCGAAGAAGGTTTGGCTGCGGTCATGCGAGCGGCGCCTGACCTGATTGTCACAGATCTGAAGATGCCGGCCGGTGGCTTTGACTATGTGCATCGTCTCAGGATGTCCGCGCCTGGCTGTCCGATTATCGTCATGACGGCGTTCGGCGATGCGCAAACCAGGAATGAAGCGATGAAGAGTGGGGCGACCGCCTATTTCGACAAGCCGGTTCGCCTATCGGAACTGAAGGCGACGGTGAAACAGTTGCTGAAGAGGCCTGGAACGCCGGACGCTCCGCTTCTGCACTGAATGCCCGCGTAGGCCAGGATGCGTCATGGCCAGTCCCCCCGCTGGGGGGAGAGTTGTTTTGCAGACGATGCGCAGAGTACAAATAGGGGCGTCGTAGGAATGCCCTCTTGAGCCCCATGGATATCAGGAGTGATGAGATGGCCGGATCTCACTCACCGCTACCGCCAATATTCCCCTTTACTGACCCCATTCTAGTGGCTCGTCTGGAGGCTCTCAAGCAGCTGGCCAACGGGTTGACTGACCGTGTCGCCGTCATGGATCGAGACCAGAATGTGGTCTATGCCAATGACTCCGCTTGGGAAGGCGCGAATGGGCAACCTGCGGCATCGAAGCCTGCCAAGTGTTATGAAGCCTTTCTCCAAATGACTGATCCCTGCGGAACGTGCCCTGCCACGACCGTCTTTGAGACGCGGGAGGTGAGGACAATCTCCTGTGTCACTCCTGGGGATGGCACTGCCTGCGGCATGCACCAGGCGTTTCCCCTCTTGTCAGCTTCGGGTGAAGTAGGATCGGTCCTGGTGCTGTTCCATAAACCATCCGAGAAGCCGGGCATTGCCGAGACATCTCCGCCGAAGAAGCGTGGACACTTGTGCCCAGAGCGAACCGACACTCGATTGGGGGATCTCATCGGTGCGAGTCCGGTCATGCATCAGCTATTCGAGATGATTCGCTTGGTGGCCGACAGTGCGGCGACGGTGCTGATTCAAGGCGAGAGCGGGACAGGAAAGGAACTGGTCGCACGAACGATTCATCAGACCAGCTATCGCCGTGAGAAACCGTTTGTCGTGGTGGATTGCGGGGCGCTGCCTGAAACCCTGTTGGAAAGCGAATTGTTCGGCCATGTCAAAGGGGCCTTTACCGGGGCCGCTTCAGCCAAGCCAGGCCTGTTTGAAGAGGCCGACGGGGGGACCATATTCTTGGATGAGATTGCCGACACCTCCCCGACATTCCAGGCCAAGCTCCTGCGGGTGCTGCAAGAAGGGGAAATTAAACGGGTCGGCGGCACGCAGCCCATCAAGATCGATGTCCGTGTCATTTCGGCGACGAACAAAGATTTGACCGATCTCGTGAAGGCCAAAACGTTTCGGCAGGACCTGTACTATCGCCTGGCCGTGTTACCGATTTACTTGCCCCCGCTGCGTGAGCGGCGAGGGGATATTCCTCTCTTGGTCTCGCAGTTCATTGCTGCTTCCTGCGACCGGCACCGCCAAATCCTTCGCCACGTCAGTGATGAGGCCTTGCGTGCCTTGACGGCCGCACCCTGGCCGGGTAACGTGCGCGAACTGCAGCATTACATCGAGCGAGCGGTCGTGACGACCACCCATGCGGTGCTCGCCTGTACGGATCTCGTGGTGCTGGGATCCCCTACTGATGACGTCGACCTTCGGACGGTGGCGCGTGGTGCCACTCGGCAGGCTGAGCAGGCGCGTATCGTCCAGGCACTCCAGCAGGTGTCAGGGAATCGAGTGAAGGCGGCTCGCCTGCTCAAGATCAGCCGCGCCACTCTGTATAACAAGCTGCGCGACTTCGGTATTCAGTAATGCCGGGTTGATCGGTCTTCTTCAACTCTCCTCA
>JBDTWG010000342.1:0-4134 GCA_040006855.1 Nitrospira sp. | reverse complement strand
ATGGATAAATTTATTTAATTGAACAGTCATACATAATCAATTGGACTGAGAAACAACCCGTCAGTACGATCAATCTATCAATGCAGAGTGAGAACTCCACAAGGACCATACAAGCAGGAGGCATCATGCAGACAGGACACATAATAAGGGGGACCGTTCTCGTGACCGTCATGCTGTTGGCCGGATGTGCCACCGACAGCAATGACCGGTCGGTTGTCTTGAGCCATCCCGACACCGCTCGTTTCGTGACACAGGAACAGGCTCGAGACTTGACGGCACAATTTCACCGACAGGCCGCCGACATCCGAGAGCTGGCTCAACGAACGCAATGGGAGGCAGATTGGTATGCCAGGCAGTATGGGGTGAATGACCAGAAGACCGCCATGAGTCTCACCCAGGCCCAACAGTTGTGGGCCGCAGCTGCGGACGCTGACCAGTTGGCTCGTGACTACAGACGACAGGTGCCGCACGGCCAGATATACTGACAACTTTTAACCGGATGGTCACACGGAGCGCCTGGCTTGATCGAATGCTCGAGGGACTGAGCAATCAGGGAGGACAGCATGAAGACCCATATCGGACTGACACCCAACAACAGACAGGTGTCACGGGAATACTCAGAACTCTCCTGGCTGACGAGTAAGTCCTGTACACCAAGACACGCAACTTTCACTGGAATGTTCGGGGACTTCACTTTCATGATCTGCACAAATTCTTTGAGGCCCAATATGAAGAGCTGGATGATATCGTGGACGAGGTCGCCGAACGTATTCGGACGCTCAATGACCTGAGCCCGGGGACGCTGGTCGAATTTATGCAACTGACGAGACTGAAGGAGCAGCCGGAGCAGAGGCTTGCGGCTAAGGACATGATTGCGCAACTGTTGTCCGATCATGAATCTGTGATCCGCCAGTTGCGCATGGATCTGGAGAAAGTTGAGGACGAATACCATGACACCGGGACCAATGATTTTCTGACCGGCCTGATGGAGCAGCACGAAAAAATGGCCTGGATGCTCCGGGCGCATCTTGAAGAATAATCCGTCAGTAGGTGAGTTATCGAAAGACTTCTGCGAGGCAGGGACCGTGGAGAGGGGAAGGGGCCAAATGACTGACTTGCGCCCCTTGGGAGCCCCGCTGCTGATCGTGTCTCCGGCTACCTCCGGTCCATCTTGCAGGATGGAGCAGGCATGGTCAAAGATCTCGACGTTTCTTCTGCTGTGGGAGACGCCGCTTCGTCAATGTATCGCGAGGTGTAACAAGGGCAATCGGTTGGAGGGTCAAGCTTTCACCGGTTACCGAGACTGAAGCAGATCGGATGAAGGAGTCGCGAAATTCTGTGCTCGTTACTAGCAGACTCGCGCTGATTTGGAAGGGCTGGCGTTGCAGGTATTCTCCGTACAGCCATTCGCACGGCCGGTCACCCAGAGTCGGTTTCTGGCGAACCACGCATAACCTCTCTGGAGAATGGGTTCCACTAAGGGCAGCCGACTCAGCCAAACCAATCCTCCGAGGCCGACCGCGTCCCACATCCCTCGAAAGACATCCACAGACGTGATCACCGTCCCATCCGCCCAGCGGGCGTGAATCACTCCGCTCAGATCCGCGACAGCGAGGCCGGTGGATACGGCATCGTATCCAGGAGATGAGAAATCGCAGAAGGCGAGACGCCCATGTCTGTCCAGCCGCCTCATGAGCGAGATCTCGCGGGCGCAGATGGGACAGGCACCGTCAAAAAATACCGTGAGCGGATAGAGTGCCATGAGGGGGACTTCTCCTGGTCAGCCTTGAACCGTCGATCGCCTCGTGAGTTGCTCCAACTTTTCATCCAGCGCAGCGAAATCTTCCAGTACATCGATATGTGATTTCACGAAATGCTCACGCATGGCGAGGGCGCCATGCCCCCCGACGGTGATGTGAGAGGCGGGACTTACCTCCTGAGCCAAGGCTCGGATTATTTCGGTGGCTGTGGTTTCGGGGAAGGCCAAGGGGAAAGAGATGATCGTCAGATCCGGCTCCACCTCGTGGCAGAGCTTGGTCAAGGCAGCCACGGGCACATTCGCTCCCAGATAGTACACACGGCAGCCCCGCAGGCGGCATCGATAGGCGACGGCCAAGGCAGCGATGTCGTGCTCCTCTCCGGGCGGACAGGCCACAACTACTTTAGCGCCGAATTCAGCCACCGGTAGCTGGTTCATCGCGGAAAAAATCTTCTGCTGGATTTGCTTGGTGACGTAATGTTCGATGGCCACATTCACGTAACCGTCGTGCCAGAGTTGCCCGACCTGCTCTTGGAGCGGGAGTAAGATGCCGTGGAGCGCTTCTTCAAACGGCACCACCGCCACCGCTCCGTTCAATCGTTTTTCAAACATGACGCGGTCGAAAGGGTCCAGCGCCGACAGCAACTCCCGTAAAAGGCGATCGAAGGTATTGTCGATAAAGGAGGCGCGTGGCGAAGCGGCTCGCAGACGATTCAGGAGCTCTTCACGCCCCAAGCGTGCGAGGTCTCCGATGGAACCACCGGCATCCAGTTGCTCTTTCAGATAACGCAGTAGCGCCACATCTTCGTCTGAATAATTGCGGTAGCGATTAGCGCCTCGCGTCGGTTTTAGGACTCCAAATCGGCGTTCCCACACCCGAATCACGTCCTTCGATAGTCCGGTGAGTTTTGCAACTCTATGAATTCTATGAAGATTCATGGCTGATAAAAATTATACCCATATGTCTAATGTTTGTCAAATTATTATTGATAAAACTATTGACACATTGGACAAATGGAGTTATACATTAGACATACTTGTTACAAACACTGAACATGAACCCATGGAGATGAACATGGCGACATCAACTGGATTGAACGAAAAAGCAGGGCACAATGACCGCCGGAACCATTTACCAACCTATTCGGGAAAGCCCATCTGTGGGCGATGCGGCGGACTCTTGGTGCAGGACTTCTGCACGGATCTGCTGAGCAGCAGCGGTGGGCTGGATTGTCCCCTTGCTCGTTGTGTGCAATGCGGCGATGTCGTCGACCCCGTTATTCAACGGAATCGACAGCTCCACCAAGACATACAGGCTACTAGCCGTCTAGGGCTGCGCTCATGAAGGATGCTCTGTCGCAATACAGTGCAGGGGGCCCGTCGCGCCTGTCGCATTTAACCCCATTCATCTCGGTCTCGCGAGGAGGGCGAAGGATCTTCATGTTCAGAAGTAAGGTCAAACGTTCGATGTTTCTGATGTTTCACGAAGTTGGCCTACAGCTTGCTGAACAGGTAGTCGCGTACCACCCCCAGGATGGTCTGGCGGTCCCGGAGCGATCACCTGGGGCGCTCTAGTGTCTTTAACCAAGGAGGTTTTCCATGCGGAGTGTAACGGTTCTTCAGGCTGGATTAGGGATAGTGCTCATGGCGGGCTCAGTGTCCCTGGCTGTGGCGGCGGATACCACCGGCGACAACAAGGACATGGTGCTCATCCCGAAAGGTGAGTTCTCGATGGGGAGCAACGAACATTCAGATGAGGTCAAGCACCAAGTGGTGCTTGATGCCTACCTGATCGACAAGTTCGAGGCTTCCAACACGCGGTACAAAGAGTTTATGAAGGCCACCGGTCATCCCGCACCGGCCTACTGGGACGATCCACGGTTGAGCAAGCCCAATCAGCCCGTGGTGGGCGTGAGCTGGACCGACGCGACTGCCTTCTGTAAGTGGGAAGGCAAACGGCTCCCGACCGAAGCGGAATGGGAGAAGGCGGCGAAGGGTCCGGACGGGGACAATCATTACCCCTGGGGACACCAGCTCGATCCGAAGAAGGCCAACTATGGGCAAAACATCGGTCACACTACGCCGGTCGATTCCTATCCTGAAGGTGTGAGTGGATATGGCCTCTACAACATGGCCGGGAATGTCTTTGAATGGGTGGAAGACTGGTACGACCCGAAGTTCTATAAGACCAGCAACGCCCTGAACCCTCGCGGGGCCGAGAAGGGCTACAACTTTGCCAATCAAGGCCCGGTGAGAGTGCTGCGTGGCGGCTCATGGTTGGCTCCGGAAACCTCACTGCATACCAGCCATCGGTTCTGGAATCAGCCGGAGAATAACTCCTACGGCGTCGGCTTGGGATTCCGTTGCGCAAAATC
>JBDTWG010000341.1:0-4138 GCA_040006855.1 Nitrospira sp. | reverse complement strand
CGTTTGAGGCTTTCAAGGACAAGGAGAGCTACTATTCAACGGCCCTGCATGAGCTCACGCACTGGACGAAATCCAAGGACCGCCTTGACCGTGACTTAGGCCGCCAGCGTTTCGGCGATGAAGGTTATGCCCGCGAGGAACTGGTTGCGGAACTCGGCTCCGCTTTCCTCTGCGCCGATCTCGGCATCACGCCCGACATCCGCGAGGACCACGCAGCCTATCTCGGCCACTGGCTCAAGATCCTCAAAGACGACAAACGCGCCATCTTCTCAGCCGCCGCTCATGCGCAACGCGCCGCTGACTTCCTGCAGCAGCTTCAACCGCCTCCGGTGGAGCAGGCCGCGTAACGGCTAAAGAGCCTCTGGCTTCACCGCCAGAGGCTCTTTTTCTGTCAACACGGTTAAATTCCAACAACCAAGGAGGTTACGACATGACAAACCAATCCACCACCAGACAGGATATAGCCGTGAGCCCGCACCCTAATCACACGAGAAGACCGCCTCTCTTCGGAGGCTATCGTATTACGACCTATCTGAGTTGAGCAGCATCAACAAGGCGGGAAGCACAATGACGACGAGTGGGACCTGGACCAGAAGACCTGAGATAATGGCAATCGCAAGCGGCTTCTGCATGGCCGATCCCTCGCCAACAGCCAAGGCTAACGGCAGCAGAGCAAGGATGGCAGCCAACGTCGTCATCGTAATGGGGCGGAGTCGGTTCAATCCGGCTTGGATCAGCCGCCCTTTTCGGTCCACACAATCACGCAGGTCCTGATATTCGCAGTAATAAAAAATCCCCACTTCTGTGACGATCCCGAGCACCATGGTGAGCCCCATCAGCGAGGTGACATTGAGTTCCGTACCGGTCCACCAGAGGCCCATAAACACGGCTGGAATGGTGAGAAGCGTCGTGAGCAGCATGACGGCTGCGACTCGAAGGCTCTCGTACAAGAAGAGGAGCACGACGAAGACGAGCACGGCTGCGGAGAGGAACACTGCCAGCAATCCGCGAAAGGCAGTCTGCTGCTCCTGATACAGACCGCCAAGATGGTAGTACACGCCCTTCGGCAGGAAACCAGGCCGGTCCAGCCGTTCGGTCATCTCCCGAATGGTGCTGCCGAGATCTCGACCGCTAATGCGAGCCGTGACCGGGACCATGGGCTTGAGATCTTCCCGCTTCACTTGCGGTTGGCCGGTCATCACCTCAATCGTCGCCACCCGCTTCAGAGGAAAGAGATGCCAGTCTGGTGCCCGCAGTCGTAACATCCCGAGGTCACGCGCGGTCGCTCGGGTGCCTTCGGGGACCCAGACACGGACCCCGGTCATTTTGACGCCCTGTTGCACATGCGTGGTGACCGCGCCGGTCACGTAATCAGTCAGCATGAGCGTCACGGCGTCCGGTGCGAGTCCCTCTAAAGCCGCTTTCGCTTGGTCCACACGAATCTCGAGCGCGTCACCGGCGACTACCAGGCCATTCTTGACCTCCACGATCCCGCGGACGGTGGCAATCGTGTCTGCCACCTGACCGGCCACTTTCCTAAGGAGGAGGTCGTCATCCGAAAACAATTTTACTTCGATCGGCTCTGGAACGGCGGTGAGATCACCGATGAGATCTTCTATCAGCTGCAACATTTCAATCTCGAGACCCGGAACGTGGTGTTCAATCCGCTGACGGACCTCATCCATGACGACATGGATCGGTCGACGAGGCGGCGGAACAAGGCGTACGAACAGATCGCCGTTGTTGGACTCCGTCAAGCCCCCGCCCAGTTGCAGACCGGTGCGGCGAGAGTAGGTCTGCACCTCGGGCGTGTCGCGAAGGATCACTTCAATTTGACGCACGAGGCGATCCGTCTCGCTGAGTGACGTCCCGGGTGGCGCCAAATAGTCCAGCACAAAGCCGCCTTCATCCATGACGGGCATAAACCCCGATCCGATCTGGCGATAGCCCGCCCATCCGAGAGTTAGGAGCGGCACCAGCACCACGACCATGAGCCAAGGGGCACTCAGCACCCGTGTCATGACTGCGGTGTACGCGGCTTGAACACGCGTGGTCCATGTTCCAGCCCTGTGTGGCTCAGCATCTTTCTCCCCCAAAAGGTGTAACGCGAGTAATGGGACGGCAAGCCAGGCGATAAGGAACGAAATGACCAGACTGGCGGCCATCGTGAGCGACAGGGCTTTGAAAAATGCGCCGGTGACGCCCGATAAAAAGGCCAGCGGAGCAAAGATAATGATCGTCGCGGTGGACGAGCCGACGAGCGGGCGCGTGAATTCTTGTGCGGCCGTGAGCACGCGGTCTCGCCAGTGCCCGGTTCCGCCCTGTAACCGACGGATCACATGTTCAATCATGACGATGGCATCATCAATGACGAGACCGACGGCGGCGGCCATGCCTCCCAGTGTCATGATGTTGAAGCTCATATCGAGCACAAACAGCAGCAGAATTGTGACCGCCAACACGGTGGGGACCGTCAGAGCGGCAATGAGTGTGGCTTTCACATTTCTCAGGAACAGCAAAATCACCAGCGACGCCAAGATGATTCCCATAATGACGGCATCACGCACGCTGGAGACTGAGGCGAGAATCAATTGACTCTGGTCGTACCAATTGACCACCCGGACCCCGGCGGGGAGCTGCTTCTGAAGGTCGGTTAACGCGTGCGCCACCTCTCCGGCGATCGTGACCGTGTTCCCACCGGGCTGCTGGTAGACCTGAAATAAGACAGCATCCTGGCCGTCCGCCGTGACACGAATCCATTGCGGCACCGTGCCAAGCGTGATCGTGGCAATATCCTCAAGGAGGATCATGCCATCTGGCCCAGAACGGATGATGGTCTGCTCGAGTTGCGCGAGATCGTGGGATTGGGTATTGAGGGTCACCAGATAGAGCTTGAAATGATCTTCCAGTCGTCCCACGGCCGTCACCACATTGGTCGCGGACAGGGTCCGAGCGAGATCATTGAGCGTCAACCCGAAGGAGTCCAGTTTGACCGGATCCACCAACACCTGATATTCGGCAGCGGCGCCTCCCAGCACGCCGATGCGAGCCACCCCAGCAATGGTGGAGAGCACGGGTCGCACCTGATACAACGCCACGTCGTGCAGTTCGGTCAAGGAATGCCGATCGGAGCGCAGGCTATAGCCCAGAATCGGAAACACGGTCGGATCCATCCTCCGGACGGTAATGACCGTGTTCGGCGGAAGCGATCCCCGGACCTGATTGATGCCGGATTCTATCTGCAACATCGCGGGGACCATGTCCTCGCCCCAGCCGAACGTAATGGAGATCTCGGCGCTGCCACGACTCGTGGTCGACCGAACATGACGGACACCCGGCACGGCTCGGACGGCCTCTTCGACGAGACGCGTCACCTCAATGGCCATGCGATCCACTGGCCGATCGCCGGCTTCAATGCCGACTTGGATCCGGGGGAAGGTGACCTGTGGGAATAAGCTGACCGGCAACATCACGCTTGAGGCGAGACCCGCAAGCCCGAATGCCAGGACGAGAAACAGAATGGACCGACGGTGAGTCTGAACCCAGCGCACCAGGTTCATCGGGGCACGTCCACGTCCACCGCCATGCCCTCTTGCAATTGATTCTGTCCGACGATGACGATCTGCGCTCCCTCGGGCATGTCACTGTCGCGTACTTCCACGTGGTCTCGATTCTCCAGCCCGGCGTGAAAGACATGACGCTTGGCGTGCCCGTCATGCACGCTATAGAGGACCAAGTGTCCCTCCTGCTGGAGCACGGCACTCCGCGGGACCACGAGGCCTTCCTGGGAGGCGATAATGATCTCGCCGCGCACGTACTCATTGAGGAGCAATCGGTCCTGTGGCCCGGGCGCCGCCAGGACCTCGACTAATCGGGTAGCGAGATTGACCTGCTGCGTCACCACACGGATTTCGCCTTCCATGGGCGCACTGTCAGTCCCATGGACCGGAAACAGCCGAACGCGCTGCCCCTTCTGAAACAACCGCCGGTCTTCCTCCTCCACGCCAAACCGGACCAGGATATGTTGATCGTCGATCATCTCCACCAATGAACCTCCAGGAGGAACAATTTGTCCTTGGCGGACGTGCACCAAACTGATGACCCCTCCGGTCGCCGCCCGAAGGATTTGCGCGCGCCC
>JBDTWG010000340.1:0-4141 GCA_040006855.1 Nitrospira sp. | reverse complement strand
CTATAGCTGTCGTAAATGTTACCCGACGTTGCGCATGAGCCCATGGCGATCACATACTTGGGCTCCGGCATCTGGTCGTAGATTTTCCGGATGACCGGTGCCATCCGCCGACAGACCGTCCCTGCAACAATCATCAGATCTGCTTGCCGGGGTGACGCGCGAAAGACGCCGGCCCCATAGCGATCCATATCGTAGCGCGAAGACACCGCGGCAATCATTTCAATCGCGCAACAGGCCAACCCGAAGGTCATCGGCCAGAGGGAACTTTTTCTGGCCCAGTTGACCGCGATCTCTATCGTCGTCGTGATGATGTCAGTCGCCCCATCTTTCTTGCGTCGGCCAATCTGAATCAATCCCATTGCCACTCCTGCGATCCCCACGCTACGGAAGAACCTTTCCGTCATTGCCGACGACCTTTACCTCAGGCGTGAACCGGGCGCTACTGCTTGGGCATGCGAGTCGCCTCCGTGACCGGCGGTTCAATTTTGATTTGAGGCCCTTGAACCGTGGGTAGTTGACCGGCTCCCTGCGGCTTCAGCAGCCTGGCATTGTTGGGATCCACCAGTTTCTGGCTCGTATGCGCATCCTCTGACGCGGCGGCGCTGCTGAGAGATTGCTCAACGGTCAGGCTCTTTTGCCCGGTATCGTTGGCATACTCTCCGCCTGATGGATACCCAGGATGCCTGGGCAGCATCGCGGGATTCGCGGAGGCCAGAGAGGCACCCCCTCCAAGACGAGCCCTATCATCACGATTGTATAGCATTTCATGGCCTGCACCCCTTTCGTTGAGAACACCACGACCTGCTTGACCAGGGACGAATCCGATACGGAACCGGAAAGTTTTCCCTGTCCGAGCTGCGACTCGCTGAAGCAAGAGCCGACATTCGTAATGGGCGACATCAAAGAATGCCGCGCTTCAGAAAGAGGTTGGCGTAGGAGCTGCGGGGACCGTGGGATCCATCGCGCAGGGGAGAATGCAACGCGCGTAGGAGAGAGCAGTCGACGTAACTGGTACGTCAAGGTCTTATGCTACGCGTGAAGAAAGAGCGGGTCAAGGGGGTAGTCATTGAGCCCAAGATAGCTCAACTATTTAGGTACGGTGAGAGACGTCCACGATTTCACCCGACACGGGGTCATGACATGCGCCTTTATTCAGAGAAGTAACGGGGTCCATGTTCAGCTTTACTCTGCACGTATGTGGGGGAATCTCGCTGCTTCACATTTAGGCCAGAAACATCTGAGGAGCACGAGTGTCCCAGAATACAAGGTCAAGGTGAGGGCTGCGAGGATGTTCATGCTGGCATCTCCTTGTTTCAGTTGCTGTGCCATATGATGAGCAATAGGCATACCAAGCGCCCCGATTCCGGCATCGCACCGCTGAACTATGACAATTAAGGGGTTTCCACTCTCAGCACGGGCGCGGGCATCCTCCTTTCCTTAAAAGGCACGGTATGAAAAGCGATGCGATACGTATGTGATGCGATACCTGGAAGCCGCTGAGGTGCTGTCACGGAGATGGTTACCGCAAGGATGCCTACCACCGATGGGAAGGACCATTCGTGTTGGTAAGGGGCTGAGTGGTGGCCTTGTCTAAAGATGCACTCGTATTTGATCTATCAGAGCCGGTGATTTCTTCCTTGCGTCACCCATAGAATGGCCTATAAATAGGAGGCAGATTCTTGAAGGTGGCGCACCACATCACAAGATGCTTCTTGAGCCCAATGGCGTCAAAGCCGTTCTCTTGGCAAAATGGACAGACCCCACATCGTTTATCCATCGCTTCAACGTCCTTGAAGTCAGTCATCGCGGCACCTCGGCTTTCGTGTGGATCCGTGATTGAGCAAGCTTAGCAATATTAATGCACTCATCACTCGAATGCTTATCGCCATTACGCCGACCCCGATAAGACGGCCAGTCTAGAAGAGCGTACTGGTCGACTCCACGCGAATGCACCGCACCAAGGAAGATTGGGGAAAACTGCTTCTGTTGCTAAGCCGAAATCAGGTCGCCGACTAGCCGAACTCCATACGAACGGCAGCGTCAGAGCCGCGGGACGGCCCGTTCGAGAACTCTGCTTGCCGGCCCTGCCTAGGCCTCAGAAGTCCCAAGCTCGAGCTTCCGCACCATGTATTGAGCGTTCACCCGCGCTGCAATCCCTTTGATTAACGCGATGTCGGTTTGAACCCCAGAGAAGACTTCTTCGCCAACATCATCGTGCTTGAGGAATCGTACAAGGACGACGTTGAGAACACGCAGTTCCTCCAAGATGAAATCGAGCTGTATCGTCGCTGTCATGCGGCTCCCCCCGATTCATATTCCGTCTTCTCAGGCCCATACAGAGTAATTGTTTTAACCTTTTCGGCTGGCCTTGAATTATGCCCCTGTCGCACCGTAGCCGGCCAGCTCGTGATCGTTCATGGCGAGCACATTGTCCCATTCCAGGTCGAAGCACCCGTCTTCGATTTCCTTGATCCGGGTCTCAAGCCCTGGCCCCTTTTCCGTTAAGCGAGCCCCTTGGACCCGGCTGACATAAAGCGCCACCAGATTGGGCGCAATGTCGGCAGGACAGACCGGGTTACACATCCCGCACATCACACAGTCCATAAACATCTCTGAGACTGTCTTGTACTCGCCGAACACAGCTTTCCAGACGCCGGCGCGCACGTCGATGTTCTGCGGGCACGCCTCGGTACAGGCATTACAGTTTTTGCAGAGCGGGGCTTCGGGATAGAGATCGAAGAGGTCTTTCTTCGGGTCCTTCAGCGTATGAATGTCGTACAGAGCCTTGCGGGCTGGAAACGGAGGCATGAAGCTAAAAGACATGCCGTCCTGGACGGCCAGTTGGCAGGCCAGACCCGACCGCACCTTCGGATCATCCTTCGTATGATAGTAGGTTGCACAGGCGCCGCAGAACCCGCCGAGGCAGCCCGCTCCCCTCACCACCTCTTGGCCCGCGTGCCACAAGGCCTTCAGCGCCGTCATGCCCTCTGGGACCTGATAGGTCGTGCCGGCGAAGTCGATAGTCGCCAGCGTCCCGAGGTGCCCTTCGGGCTGATCAATGATGTTGGCGTCTTCTTGTGTCATGGTGCACTCACGAATCGCAACAGACCTCCGCTCGGCCTTCCCCTACCAAGCGCACAGCCGCAGTCATCGGTCAGTATGTCACAGGAGAGTGGTATGGAGAAATCTCGATTCGGCCTTTGCAGTAGCGCAAAACTGGTCGCCCCCTGGATGCGTTTTATGCGGTCAATTAATGAATGGTGCGTGGTGCATGCAGTCTGTGACTTTCTTTTTGGTCACCCATAGAATGGCCTCATCCAACCTCGATTTGGCCTGGAGACCTTGAGAAATTGGCTGTTCGAAGCAACGTCGGTGGTCCTGATCGAATCACCGGGGCGCCTACGCGACGATGAGTCCTTCATCGTGCCGTTGTGGGCGTCCGTATAGGTTCACGGATTTGCCGAAGCTGCACGGCACGGACTCCCTGCTCGTCGGAGAGATTTGGCGACCAAGGGGCAAACGATCCGTGGGCGATTGGACGTAGCCCTCTCGCTTCGACTGATAGCGTCCGGCAGCCCGGATGTTGTGTCCATTCGATCAGAGCGGTCGTTGGAGCACGCGGCGTCAAACGCCGTGGCAGCCGCCTACGGTGTTCTGCGACGTTGGCTCGACACTCCCCACGAGCAGTGGATGCCTATGCGTGCAATGGAACTGATCCCCAGCTCCTCGCTGTGACTGGCCCGCGCCCTCGCGAACCCACTAAAGCTGAGCTTAACAGAATTCGATATACACCGATCACGGAAGGATTCTCCTGAATTATCTCGCCAGATTGTGCTTCCCGCCTAGTCTGATCACAAAAGTAGTCACACAGCGCGATCCGCCGTGAAGGTGTTGTCGCGTTCGTTGTCCTCCGTCGTCACCGGCGTTCAGTCTTCCACGCCCACGCCGATCACGATTAGAACCGCATAGTCCTGCTTCGTGCAGCCCTCGACCGGAGGCATGGCTCCCCCTGGCGCAACTGGAAAGGCAGTCTTCGGCGCGTTTGCCGGTGAGCACGAGGCACCAACCGCTGCCGGTGTATAGCGTGCGGAGCGGCAGGCCAGGTGCGTCACATCGTAGAGCGTCGCGCCTTTATCGAGCT
>JBDTWG010000339.1:0-4147 GCA_040006855.1 Nitrospira sp. | reverse complement strand
GTTCGGGGTTGTGTTTACCCCTGGATTGGGGAGTGCCGGATTCGGGACAGGCGCCAGCGACAGCGACCTGGAGTCGGCCTTTGTACGGCTCATGCGGCTGGAACGGTTCGTGGGCGTCAAGAGTGAGCCGGGCGACTACCTGCTCAATCTGAGGGTCGGTAAATTCGAGTTGGATGTGCCCTTCAGCGAGAGGCGCAGCCCGACTTTGAACTCGCAGTTTGTCATGTATCATTACCTGCCAGGCACACCCTACACGTCGACCATTAGCGGGACCTCCACCAGTTCCTATCTCAACCCCAACTCCTTTGCGATCGGCGAAAACCAGCCGGGCGCTGAGTTGGCCGGCATTAAGAAAACGTCTGTGACCGATGGCTACTTCCGCTATAGCCTTGCAGCACTGACTACGAACACATTCTCAGGCCCGCTCAGCGGATGTACGGCAGGGACCACTTGCGGCACGGGAGGTCGCAACGTGAATTTCTACGGTCATATGACCCAGTCGTTTGGCGGCTATGGCATCGTGACCGGTCAACGGATCGGGCTCTTCGGGGCTTACGGAAATGCGCCGACGATCGTGAATGCTACCTGTCCGACCTGCCAGGCTGTGGCAGGAAGCGGACAACCGTTTAGTCGCGTGGGGGTGGACGCGAGCCTCACGTTCGACGGTCAGTGGAACCTTTTCGGTGCCGTCATGCATGGCAACGACAGCAAAAACCTGTTCGTCTCGCAAGGGATCGTCAATGCCCAGAACGCGTCTTGGAATGGAGCCTTCGTCGAGTTGGATTGGTACCCAACACTCCTCCCTCTGCTCGACATGCCAGGCTGGTTGTTTTCATATCGCTATGATTTGATCCGAAACGATCGCCAGGGTGACCCGACCTTTGCCAAGCACTACAACAACGTCGACTCCCATACCGTCATGGCCCGTTATTACCTCCACCAGTCGAACCGGACCGATGTTGCTTTACATGCGGAGTACAATACCTACCGGTCGAAGGGGGTCGGCGAGGCAGGCGGTGACTTGCTCGGCCAAACCATTCTCGCCGGGATAGATTTCGCCTATTAACTCAATGAAGGCTGTAACAAGATCGGATCTTCAGGATTATCTGAAAGTCCGATCAAAAGGTGGAGGAGGTAAATGCGCGCGTCCTGGGGAAAGCAGGTTGTAGACAGGGCGCTCCTCCTAGTAGGCGCGGCGATAGCGATAGTAGGTTGTGCCCATGTATCGAATGAACCGTCTGTGAGGGTCGCATGCTGACAGCGCGACGCGGCGGACCGCTTCGTCCGGTTGCAAGCCGTCACAAGTGATGCTCGCCCAGGGAGCTACCAGCCGTTCACGCACCCGTTCACTCTGAGCCCCGAGGACTGGAAATCCATCCTCACGTCACTACAGGTCCAGCGTCAGGCCGAAGGGCTGTTCCTTGCCCGGGCCACAAGGGCCGGTGGTGCCAGCCTTCACAGAAGATGAAATCACCTATCTCGGCGAGACCCTGAGTAAAGCATTCGCCCAAGCGCAACCCGATGAATGGGTTGTGTTCGGGTTGACTCGCACGACCTCACAGGGCCTCAACGAACTCACCACCGGTGGAGGATACGTGGAGGGGACCTTGCTGCACGTCGTCTTGGCCAACTATCGGAAGGCCGTCACCATGGCCAGTACCCGCCAGTTACTGTGGAAGCGCCCCCTGCGTCCCGACGCTGGCCCTTCGTACGATCTGGTCGCAGGCAAGCATCAGGCGATCGTGCGAGACCCCAGTTCCGTTTCTAGCCTTCTAGCCTCCGCCCCTTCTGAACTCACCATTGCCTATCAGGCGCTGCTCTTAGGAGAACCAGTCGGGGCGCCAGGATCTCAGGAAACCTCAGAGGGGAATCAAGCATCATCTCCCTCTCCCAAGATCCTCCCTCCACTCTCGTCCATCGGCGAACGGCTTCAGGTGTTGAAACGGCTGCAAGCGCAAGGGTTGATCACGGAGGAAGAATATCGAAGCAAGAAGCAACAGTTACTTGATCGATTCTAATTCCAGATGCCTGCCCCATTTCTTTCGCAAGTGGCGTGCAGTGCGAAAGCACTCATGCAGGCACAACAACGGCAGTTTCCTTTCTGATATTCTCAAACTGACACCCTCTCCACCAAAGAGCTGGCATCGCTATTGCTTACTCTATACTTTGTTGTTGCTGTGAATAGAAATGACGTGAGTGGGCATTACCGATTTCAGAGGCCAGGGAAATTCAGTTGGACGCTATAAAAGTATGATTGGGAGGGCGTCACAGACGTCAGAAACAAGTCGCGCCACTGTGTCAGTCTGTCACATGCGTGTCGCCCTGTCACAGGTTACCGAGCAACTCCCCACACCTCCCCGCCCAATCAACAAGTCCCTTACCGTCATAAGGCCTTATGGCTGACTATCAGGCGGAGAACCGTGCCCCAGAGACGGACCCACACTGTTGGTCCCCCGAGGCTCCGAAAATCCTTCTGCTGGAAGACAGTCCAGAGGAAGCGGAACTGTTTCGCGTGGCGTTGGGTTTTGCTTGGGAGGCGCGTCACTCCAACCCCGAGGTAGCACGACCTGTCATTCAGGTTCAGTGCACGGCTAAAGATACGCTGGAGAGTTTGAGAAAGACCTGTGACCTGAATCAACGCAACGTGCCCGACCTTGTCGTGCTCGACCTTGACCTTCCCCTGGGATCCAGCCTAGTGTTCCTGCGGGCACTGCGACAGGATGCCCGTTTTGCAAAACTCCCTGTCATCGTCATGGCCTGGTCGGATGAACCGTCGATTATCCGCTCTCTTGATGAATTTGGGATTACGGGCTATATCGTCAAACCCATGCGCTTCGATGATCTAGTCACTATTGTTGGCGATATCTGTCGTCAGATTTTCCCTGAGGTACCTCCTCAAGAACTCTGCGCCCTTCATCGAAGGCGGGACGAATGACGATGCTCCTACTTGGCTTACGGCCGTCACTCGATCAAAATCTACATCCCCTGTTGAAGGACTCGGACGCTGAATTCGGTACGGAGGCCTGTGGGCCTTCGGCAGCGGTGAGGCCGGCTCGGCATTCCATTCAATACTTGGTTGGGATGCAACCGTACAATCCCCCCGCCGAAAGGAACCACAGGCACTGCAAGGGGGTGGACTGACCATGAGGGTTCCGTGACCGGCCAGCGAAGCAGGAATATCATGGCAATATCCCAGTGCAAGTAGTCGCGCTTCCCGGCGCAAGGTTGATCGAGAGGAGGACGCTTCCTGTATGGTTCGTGCAGCACTCAAGAATCCTTTTGCCGTCATCGCGATCAGCCTGATCGTCATTATTATCGGCGTGGTGTCCTACCAGAAGATGGTGGTGGACATCTTCCCCGAGATCAACATGCCGGTCGTGGCCGTGGCGACATTCTATAAGGGCATGGGACCATCGGAAGTCGAAGGCGCGATCACGTTACGACTGGAACAAGCCTTCCTCCAAGCCTCCTACATCGACCATATCGAATCGCGGTCGCTGCCGGGCGTCAGTCTCATCAAGATTTATTTCCATTCCTCCTATGACGTGAATGCCGGGCTGGCTGAGATCACGAGCCTGACCTATGCCAATCTTCGTTATCTGCCGCAAGGGATCTTCCCACCGATCATCATCAAGTTCGGAGCAGCGAGCCTCCCCATCGCCGTACAGACGACCAGCAGCGACACGATGACGGAGAAGGAAGTGCGTGATCTGGCGTACTTCAATGTGCGACCTCAACTTGGCAACGTGCCAGGGGTGGCATTTCCTACCACGTTCGGCGGAACCGTCCGGCAAGTGACGGTCTTTCTTGATCCCGAACGGATGCAGGCGCGCGGCGTTTCGACCCACGAGATCGTCAACTCCGTCAATGTGCAGAGCGTCCTTTTGCCTGCCGGCGACGTCAAAATCGGCGATCTCGATTATAACGTCTATACGAACAGCATGATCCAGGTCGTGGATCAAATGAATGACATCCCCATAAAAGTCGTCAATGGGGTACCGATTGGCGTACCGATTGGGGTAGCGATTACATCCGAGTGATGCCCTGCAGTTGCGCCAGCCGCTGCCACGGCAAGCCCAGCACCAGGGCGTCGAATTGCTGCTGCGTCAAGGTCATCGGCGCTGATGCTGCAAGACCGCCGGCGCTT
>JBDTWG010000338.1:0-4195 GCA_040006855.1 Nitrospira sp. | reverse complement strand
TACCGCACTCTGCCTGCGCCCATCGACGTGACTCTCGGGCGCGACAGGACGCAGAAGTCCAAAATCGTCAAGCAGGCGGACGTGGTCGCGCTGAGCGCGCTCCTCTGGGAACGATTCCCGTCTGCAGTGCATGAGGCAAACTTTCGTTATTATGAACCCCGTACCGCACATGGCAGCTCTTTAAGCCCCGCCCTGTATGCCTTAGTGAGCGCTCGGCTCGGCGATTCCGACTTGGCCGCGCGTTATTTCCGGGACGCTGCGGCGATCGATCTTTCCCATCACACGGGCCAAGCGGCGGGAGGAGTCCACATCGCCACCCTCGGGGGGCTCTGGCAGGCCGCTGTCTTCGGCATGGGCGGTGTCAGGCTTCGAGAAGACGGGCTCGTCATCGATCCGCACCTTCCATCGAACTGGGATCAGTTGTCGTTCGCTCTGCAATGGAGAGGTCGGAGCGTCACTGTGACGATCAACCGCGAGCCGGGACAGGTGACTGTCGATCTCCGGACCGGCGAACCAATGACCATTGAGTTGAGTCATGGGCCGATCCAAGAGATCACCTCGAAACATCCCTATGTCGCCCATCGAGCAGGATCCGGCTGGGGTGCATGGCAGGAATCGAGGCGTTGATCCGGATGAATAGAAAGGCAACCCGTGAAAGTGCCTGGCCGATTGATCCGGTCAGCCCGGCCTGCGTTCGCGCGGCATTCACCATCAACGATTCACGATAGGAGGATCGCATGAAACGTCACGCATCAGCACAATGGAAGGGCGATTTGAAAACCGGCAAAGGGACAGTCTCGACGGAGAGCGGCGTCTTGGCCGAGTCACAATATTCGTTCAGCACCAGATTTGAGGATGGAAAGGGCACGAACCCGGAAGAGCTGATCGCGGCGGCCCATGCCGGCTGTTTTACCATGGCCCTCTCGGGACAGTTGGGTGCAGCGAACCTGGTGGCTGAGCAACTGGCAACCACCGCAACCGTCACGATGGAAAAGCTAGAGGCAGGCTGGACCGTGACCGGCGTCCATTTATCTGTGAAGGGCAAGGTACCCAAAGCGGATGCGGCTGCGTGGGAAAAGGCGACAGCGGCGGCCAAGGCCGGCTGTCCTATATCACGACTCCTGAATACCGCGATTACCATGGATGCGAAATTGGAGAGCTAGAATTCATGGCCCCCTCGCACGATCTTGACTCTGTAGCCTTTCTCTTCGATCTGGACGGCACGCTCGTGGACAGTGTCTACCAGCATGTGCTGGCTTGGCGTGAGGCTACCCAGGCGGCAGGGATCGAACTGCCGGTGTGGAGGATTCACCGTCAAATCGGCATGAGCGGTGGCCTCATGCTTCATGCGCTCTGGCGAGAAACCGGCCGGCCCGTTTCAAAAGACGAGGCGGAGCGCATTCAGCGGGTGCACGCCGAAGCATTTGCCAGACAGGCTCCTTCACTTCGGGTGCTGCCGGGGGCGCAAGAACTTCTGGATACTCTCGCGGCGTCTCGCGTGCCTTATGCCATCGCGACAAGTGGGCGTCTGCAGAATGCGCAACATACGTTGAAGTTGCTGAAACTTCCTCCTGGAACTCCGGTCGTCACTCGCGATCAAGTGAAGCGTGCGAAACCCGATCCTGATTTGTTTCTGGCGGCCGCCGAACAGCTCCACGTTCCGATCGCGACCTGCATCGTCGTCGGCGACAGCGTCTGGGACCTGTTGGCGGCCCGCCGGGCCTCCGCGCTCGGCGTCGGGCTCTTGTCAGGGGGCTATGGCCGGGACGAACTGGAACGCGCGGGGGCTTATCGCACCTATGATGATCCAGCGGACCTCTTGCGTCATCTGGACGAATGTGGCGTCCGGCCGGAACCACCCATATAGCTTGTCGAAAGCGTCGAGTTGATGGCCGAGAAGACCGAAAAAAACAAGATGCTGGGAGGGGAACTCTACCGTGGAAGCGACAAGGAGTTGCTCGATGAGCGACGCCATGCCCAGGAGCTATTGGCCAACTATAACGGGTTGCCGGATAGTGGCCACGATATGCGCAGGACCCTGCTTCGGCATTTGCTGAGTGCCGTCGGCGAAGGAACCGTGGTCCTTCCCACCTTCACGTGCGACTACGGCTACAACATCAGCCTCGGCCGGAACGTCTTCATCAATTATCACTGCATCTTTCCCGACTGTGCTCCTATCGCCATTGGAGATGATGTACAGATAGGCCCTGCCGTGCAACTCTATACGGCGCAACATCCCATCGATGCCAAGGTGCGTCGCTCCGGCCTGGAATCCGCAAGCCCGATTCGGATCGGCAACGATGTGTGGATCGGCGGGGGGCACTGATGCTGCCGGGGGTCACGATCGGGGATCGCAGCATCGTGGGTGCAGGCAGCGTGGTCGTCCATCACGTGCCGCCAGATAGCGTCGTCGTGGGCAATCCGGCCCGCATTGTGCGAACGTTGGTGTAACTCACGGCATGGAGAAGAATACGTTGATGGAAAAGCCCGCTGACAGTGACCATCCCATCCATGACTTGCTGCGTCGGCGCTGGAGTCCGCGAGCCTTCTCTGAGCGTATGGTCGAGCCGGAGAAATTGCAGAGTCTCTTTGAAGCAGCCAGGTGGGCGCCTTCATCGAACAATGAACAGCCCTGGCACTTCATCGTTGGAACGAAGGACGATCTTCCCGCCCATGACCGCCTCTTTCACTGTCTCAAGGAAGGGAACAGGAAGTGGGCGTTTCGCGCCCCGGTGCTGATGCTCTCGGTCGCGCGCCTGAATTTTGAAGACGAGGACACGCCGAACCGACATGCCTGGCATGACACAGGCATGGCCGTGTTCAGTCTCACCTTGCAGGCCACAGCCCTTGGCCTGATCGTGCACCAGATGGCAGGCTTCGATGTAGAGAAGGCGCGCGCCGACCTCGCTATACCGCCCGGCTTTGAACCGGTGGCCATGATCGCTGTCGGATATCCCGGCGATCCCGCCGAACTGCCAGACTATCTACGTGAGCGGGAGCTGAAACCCCGTGAACGGAAGTCCGTGAGGGAGTTTGTCTCTTCCGGCATGTGGAATGTTCCACCGGCTTGGATCATTAAATAATCTCTCCCCAACGCCTGACTGTGCGCGGCTTTTCGCGACCGTTCGCTATGTCCAGGTTGAGTGTCGTATTGGCCCTGCTGGAAGCTCCGCTAACGCTCTACTACGCCCTTCTGCCTTGCCCAGGGTCAATTTGCAGGAATCGGAACGAGAGTCGTTGGAACTCCACGGGAGTGAATTGGTACAGTAAGGCCATCGTGCAGATTTGCACGAGGTGAGAGCCAGGAAGACTGAGACGTAGATAGAGCATTGCCGAACCGGATGGGGACTGGATGGGATTTCTGAGTGGTAAGATCGCGCTCGTGACCGGTGCGTCCAGCGGCATTGGCCGAGCCATCGCGGAACGATTGGCCCAGGAGGGCGCGACGGTGGTGGTGAACTATCATGTGAATGCCGAGAAGGCGCGGGCTGTCGCCGAGAGTATCTTGGCCAACGGTGGAACGGCCCTGGTGATGCAGGCCGACATGGGTCGGGTGGCCGAGGCGCAACGGTTGGTGCAGGACACGGTGAAACAGTGTCATCGCCTAGACATTCTCATCAACAATGCCGGTCGGTTCATACCGAAAACGATGGAAGAGACGACGGAAGCGGACTTCGACGCCATTATTGCGCTGAATGCCAAGGGACCCTACTTTGCGATGCAGGCGGCCGCTAAAGTTCTTCGCGATGGAGGCCGGATCGTCAATATCTCCACCGCCCTCACCCATCTGAAATTTCCCGGTGCGACGGCGCACTTGGGGAGCAAGGCGGCGCTGGAGCAGTACGGGAAGGGTCTCGCGCAAGAACTGGCCCCGCGAGGAATTACCGTCAACACGGTGTTGCCGGGATTTACCGATACCGGAGTACTCACACGGAGCACATTCGCAACGTGGGAATCCAAATGTCGCCGTTGAAACGGCTGGGTCTTCCGACGGATATTGCCGATGTGGTGGCGTTTCTCGTGAGCGAGCAGGCGCGGTGGCTGACGGGCCAAACGATTCATGCCGGCGGCGGCATTGTAATGTAACGGCAATAGGAGGCTACATGACAAGACGCAACGTTTCGACCGGTGGTCCATGGGAAGGCAAGATCGGCTATTCGCGAGCGGTACGAGTCGGCCAGTCCGTGCAGGTCTC
>JBDTWG010000337.1:0-4200 GCA_040006855.1 Nitrospira sp. | reverse complement strand
GAGATCCCCAGGAACTCAAACGCGATGGCCATGGTATTGGCGGTGAACTGGCCGCGCCACAAGCCCTCGCGGCCGTGCAGTTCGTCCGTGACCGGATAATCGGCCGGCTCGCCTCACGCGCGGCCCTGACCTATCAAGAACCGGAATCCCTCTCCGTCTTTCTTCAAGGCCATGCGGTGTTTCACCGGAATTGGCCCTATGCCTGGGAACTCGCGAACAACCCAACTCGTTCGACGATTGCCGGGAAGGTCGGGGTCGCGGCGCTGCCCGGTTTTGCAGCCGGGCACCATGCGGCGACGCTCGGCGGCTGGCTCTATGGCATCAGCGCCTATTCGCAACATCCGGACGAAGCCTGGGCGCTCATCGAGTTTCTCTCCAGCCACGCAATACAAAAGAAGTTCGCGCAAGAGGCCGGCATTGCGCCCTCGCGTCAGGCGTTGTTTGCCGATCTTGATCTGCTGAGTACGATGCCACAGCTGCGCAACCATTTCGCCGTCCTGCAGTCGGCGATTGCGCGCCCGCGCTCACCGGTCTACCCCGCTCTCTCCCATCTGCTGCAACGTTATTTCAGCCGCGCGCTGGCCATCGACGACATCGACCTCGCGCAAGAAGCAGCCATTACCGACGCCCGCATCGATGCCCTGCTCGCGCTGACGAGGACAGCACCATGAGTGTTCCTGAACCGATCGCTCGTCATCGCGAAAGCCTGGCGGCCTGGACGATGGTGGCGCCGGCGCTGCTCGTCACGCTCGTCTTTGCGCTCTATCCCGTGCTGGATTCGTTCTGGCTCAGTCTGCACCACATCTTCGTGGGCATTCCGTCGCTCGGCCGATCGTTTATCGGTATCGAAAACTATCTCAACCTCCTACGCGATCCGGTCGCCCACCAAGCGTTGTTCGTCACGCTCGCTTTCGTGGTGCTCTCGACCGTGCTGGAATTGACCTGTGGTCTGGTGATTGCGTTGGTGATTCATGAGCGGTTTCGCGGCCGAGGTCTCGTGCGCGCTGCCATTCTGATCCCCTGGGCGATTCCCACGGTAGTGGCCTCGCAGTTGTGGCGGTACATTTTCAACGATCAATATGGTGTCGCGAATCTCCTGTTGTTCGGCGACCGCGTGGCTGCGTACATCCCTTGGCTGGCCTATCCGAGCGTCGCCTTCGGCATCATCGTCCTCGCCGATGTCTGGAAGACCTCCTGTTTTGCCGCCCTGCTCATTTTGGCCGGCCTGCAAGTCATTTCGGACGATCTCTATGACGCGGCCAAAGTGGATGGCGCCGCTGCCTGGCAGCGGTTTTGGCATATTACCCTGCCGCTGTTGAAACCGGCGCTGCTGCTGGCGCTGCTGTTTCGCACCATGGATGCCTTTCGTGTATTCGATCTCGTCTTCGTCATGACACAGGGTGGTCCTGGCGACTCGACCCAGGTGCTGCAGTTCTATGGCTACCAAACCCTCTTCACCGAAGGCCGCCTCGGGTATGGCTCGGCCATTTCTGTCGCCGTGTTTCTCATGATCCTGGGGCTCTCGCTCATCTACTTACGCGCAATCGGCTCAAATCTGCTGGAGCGCAGACGCACATGAACCGACGCCTCCTCCTGGCGCTTGGCATTGCCAGCACGGTCGGCCTCAGTCTCTGGCCCTTCCTGTGGTTCCTGTTGACCTCATTGAAGTCACAGGCCGAGATCGAAGCCGTGCCGCCGACCTGGTGGCCGTCGGGCAGCCTGAGTTTTTATCGCTCAGTGCTCTTCGATCACCATCTGTTCGACTATGTGGCCAATAGCGTCGTGGTGGCCGGCTCGACGACCGTGCTGGCCTTGCTGATTGCGATTCCGGCCGCCTACGCCCTGGCGCGGCTCACGATCCCCGGCAAGCAAGGCATTCTGGCGGTGCTGCTCTGCGTCTCGATGTTCCCACAAATGGCCATCGCCGGACCGGTTTGGCGCCTGCTGGATGTGATCGGCGGACTCAACCATCGGTGGGGCGTCGTCCTCCCCTATGTGGCCCTGACCCTACCGCTCGCCATTTGGATTCTGGCCAGCTTCTTCAAAGAGCTGCCGCCTGAGCTGGAAGATGCCGCGCGCGTGGACGGCTGCGGTCCCTGGGCCACGCTGCTACGCATTACGCTCCCGCTGGCCGCACCCGGCATTTTCACCGCCGCGATTTTGATTCTAATTTATGCCTGGAATGAGTTTTTCTTCGCGCTGCTGATCCTGACACAACCGGAACAGCAGACACTTCCGGTCGGCATCGCGCTATTCCAGGGAGAGTTCACCATGCCCTGGGGTGAGTTGGCCGCAGCCTCGGTCGTCGCGACGCTCCCGCTGATTGTGGTTGTGTTACTGTGCCAGCGCTGGATTGTGAGCGGGCTGTCCGCCGGCGCAGTGAAAGGGTAAACGCGAGACAATGGCCGAACTGGAACTGCGTGCCGTCTCAAAATCATTTCGGAGCCAGATCGTCCTGCACGATATCTCGCTGCAGGTCCCGAATGGCAGCTTCACGATTTTGCTGGGGCCCTCCGGTTGCGGCAAGTCAACATTACTCCGCATCATTGCCGGTCTCGATGCCCAGACCTCCGGCCAGGTGCTCATCGATACCGTAGTGGTCGATCATCTTCCACCGGCGGAACGGGACATCGCGATGGTCTTTCAGCAATATGCGCTGTATCCCCACCTATCGGTCCGTGAGAACTTGGCGTTTGCCTTGAAGATGCGAGGAACGCCGCGCAATGTGATCGAGGAGCGAATCGCGGAGGCCGCTCAATTATTGGACATTCATCCTCTGCTGGACCGCAAACCCAAAGACTTGTCCGGCGGTCAACGGCAGCGGGTGGCGATGGGGCGAGCGATCGTGCGCAAGCCCAAACTGTTTCTGTTCGATGAGCCGCTCTCCAACCTGGATGCCCAGCTCCGCACGTCAATGCGCATCGAGTTGAAGAAATTGCAGCAGCGGCTGCAGGCCACCATCATCTATGTGACCCACGATCAGGTTGAAGCGATGACCTTGGGCGATCGCATCGTCGTGCTGGAGGGGGGTCGCGTCAGACAGGTCGATCCTCCTCAGCGTCTCTATGCGGCTCCAGCCGACCCCTTTGTCGCCTCCTTCATCGGGACGCCGCCGATGAACCTCTGGCCGGGGACTGTAACATTACAGAACGATCAGCTGTTCTTTCGGAGTGGTGCCATCGATCTGCCGCTACCGGCGTCTATGCCGGCGCACCCAGCTATGGCGGAATCTCTCGTCACCCTCGGCATCCGTCCAGAAGACGTCCGACTTAAAGAAGAAGCCGGGACTATTCGACTGCAGGCGATGGTAGAACTTATCGAGGACCTCGGAGCTGACCTGCTCTTCCATTGCCGAATCGGCCACCTTCCGCTCGTGGTGCGGGCGGCTCGAGGGACCGAGGGAAAGCCAGGCTCAGCGCTGCGGATTTTTCTCCCTATGGACAAGCTCCATCTCTTCATCGACAACCACCGGTTCGACATGGCGTCGCGCCCCGCCTCTTGACTGCTGCAGACTGTTCCTTATCTCTCTTGATAGCTTTGCGGCAGACAAGGAGAAAAACCGCGAGTTCGCTTGCAATGCATCGGGAGACCTCGTAAGCTCCTGAAACGATTGCGCTTTGCACATAATTTTCTCACGGACCCACACTGATGGCTACAGCTCAACGCGGTTACTATGACATTCTCGGCGTTACCCGCAACTCGTCCGCGGACGACATTAAGAAGGCGTTTCGACGCCGAGCCCGCGAAATTCACCCCGATCTCCATAGCGGGTCCAAAAAAACGGAGATGGAGAAGAAATTCAAGGAACTGAACGAAGCGCACGAGGTGCTGTCGGACCCCGACAAGCGCAAAAAGTACGATCAATACGGCCAAAACTGGGAGCAGGCCGAAGCCTATGAAAAAGCTCGTCAGCAGGCCGGGTCTCAAGGTGGGCACGGTGGCGCAGGCGAAGGATTTAGCGGTGATTTCGGCGATATCTTTGACACCTTCTTCGGCGGTCGAGGCCGTGGCGGCGGGGCTCCTGGCTTTGCGGCCGATGGCGAAGACCTGGAGACGGATGTCGAACTCACCATCCGGGATGTGCTCAGCGGCGTCTCCCGGCGCATCGATCTCACCCAACGCATCCCATGCAAAGCCTGCGGCGGCAGTGCCATCGTTCGCGGCCGGCCTTGCGTGGTCTGCGGCGGCACCGGCACGCAG
>JBDTWG010000336.1:0-4208 GCA_040006855.1 Nitrospira sp. | reverse complement strand
GCAGACTTGGTGCGACACTTGGCCGGACGGAGCCGCATGCACGAGAAAGAAAAGGGATGGCCACAGGAACGTGAATAATCCTCCGTGCTGTGCTCACCGCAAGACAGCGGTTCCGTACACCGCAGGTGCATGGTGAAGCGGGAGATTTGGACGGTTCCTTTGACTTAGGACGACCGCTCCCCCAAAATCCTATCAAAAGCGCATGTACCGACCACACTCCCCAGACCAGGGCGGATTTTTCTGATGCCATCCATTCCCCATACCAAGCCGTTCAATCCCAAGACGTTCCTCGCGAAAGTGGGAAACGGTAAGACGAATTTGATATTTCCAAAGAACCACACGATCTTCTCGCAAGGCGATACCGCAGATGCCGTGTTTTTCATCCAGAAAGGCCAGATCAGGCTGAGCGTGGTCTCGAGTCAGGGCAAGGAGGCCGTCTTTGCAGTCCTCGAAGAGGGCGCATTTTTGGGCGAATCGTGCCTCATCGGCCAGACCATCCGCACGGCGACCGCCACCGCTGTAAGGGGATCGGCGCTCGTTCGTATCAACAAAGAGGCAATGATCCGTGTGCTTCATGATGAACCGACGTTCTCCGAACTGTTCATGACCTACCTGCTGTCGCGCACCATGAGGATTGAAGAGGATTTGGTAGACCAATTGTTTAATTCCAGTGAGAAACGGTTGGCGCGCGTTTTATTGTTGCTTGCGAATTTCGGGAAGGACGGAACCCCAGAGGCTCTCATTGCGAAGATCAGTCAAGAAACCCTCGCCGAGATGATCGGCACGACACGGTCCCGTGTCAGTTCCTTCATGAACAAGTTTCGAAAACTCGGGTTTATTAACTACAATGGCAAATTAATTGTGCATAGTTCGCTGCTCAGTGTCGTCCTGCACGACTGATTCCAACGCCATGTTCTCTGCCTAGAGCCACCATCTCCGAGCCAATCCGTGGCGCACCATCCCATTTAGTTCTTCCTCCGTGAGCAGTTTTGACCAGTTAGGACCAGCCCATTGGAGCATATTGCTCTGAGACCTACCTTTATTGACGCGTGGTCTGAGTTATCCTGCTCGACGAAGACTCGATGTCTCGAAGGCACGGCAAACGGAAGGAGGGAGAAGACATGAGACCATGCACACGCTGTGGCGGATTCCTGATCGAGAACTGGTGTAATTTCAATGATTGTGTCCAACACGAGTGCGTACAGAGTGCAAGGTGCGTGAATTGCGGCGGCGTTGATGATCCAGTGATCCTCGCGAATCGGCATGCCTCTCTTCCAACTTCCTTCCCAAGACATCAATATGCAGGACAGTATAGGGGAAGGGCCGTTTATCATTCCCGCAATAGTCCGGCATCAGGACATTCCACAGGCAAGGAGATTATATGAGCACTACGCTCCTTATTGATGGGCTGGTCGCCTCCATCAGCGAGCAGTCGCTCAGCAATATGTTCTCTCAGTTCGGAGAAGTGCTTTCCGCCAATATGTACCAGCGCGGCACGGCCTCCGCCTCCGGCGCGGGAACCGTTGAAATGGCGAATCTGGAGGATGCCAAAAAGGCCGTTTCCGCGCTGCATCGATCCCGATTAGGGGGACTCCTGGTGCTCGTATTCCTCGCTTCGGCAGGGACATAACCCTTGACGCCTCCACTGTCGAATCTCCCCATGGTGTAGTCTTCTTAAGCCAGATGGATTACATGGGGTGTCCGCTAAAGGATTGGCTTGGAATGACAAAAAAGAACGAACCATGCCTCGATACGAATGTCACAGCGTTCGAGATCCTACGGGCGTCGAGAGAACCACGCCAAACTGCCTCGGTCAAGAAATCGCTCACAGACCATTCGGCTGCTCCGGTCTTGGGTGTCACACAGGAATTGAAGGGCCGGGACCCGAGAGCGGCGAAGCTCCCTGCGAAAAAGCATTAGGCCTACGCCGGGTCCTATTGAATTTGAGAGATGCTGACCCGATCTCGTGAGGCTGCCCCCTCGTATACTTCGCCTTGCCGGCGCTCACTATCACCGAACTCTACCGCTGCCGCTGGCAGGTCGAACTGTTCTTCAAGTGGATCAAGCAGCATCTTCGAATCAAAGCCTTCTTCGGTACCTCGGAGAACGCGGTGAAGTCGCAGATCTGGATTGCCGTGTCAGTGTACGTCCTGGTCGCCATTGTCAAGAAGCGGCTCAACCTCACCGCATGGCTCTATGAAATCCTACAGATTTGAGCCTCACCATGTTTGAACGATTGTCGCTGAATCAGCTACTTGCGCCAGTCGTGATCGACGACATCGAACGCATTTCCGATAAGCAGTTGATCCTCTTCGAATAACGTTGGGACACTACTGGTGAGCTATTTAGTGTCCCACAACATACGCATCGAAGAGAATTTGGTCGACCAACTCTTTGACTCTAGCGAGAAGCGTCTGGCGCGAGTTTTATGGTGGCTGGCGCATTTCGGGAACGAAGGTCAGTCGGAACCGGTCATTGCGAAGCTCAGCCAGGAAACGCTAACTGAAATGGTCGGTACCACACGATCCCGCATGAGTTTCTTTATGAATAAGTTCCGCAAGCTGGGATACAGACTATAACGGCAGCTTATGTGTGCATCGTTCCCTCCTCAATATCTCGTTCACGACTAGCGTCGTGCTATCTGCAGAACGTTGCTCAACAACATCTCCGGCACCCCTGAAGGCAGCAATTGAGCAATTTTGACCAGACCGCCGCCATATCCAGCTGGTACATTCCCCTCGAAATTCCTCAAATCACGAGAGTGTGCTTAACCTGCCGTAGCCTAACTTGACGAAAAGACGCATCGTTGGGCATTGCAGAGCAAAAAACACCGTTGATGTGTTCCCGGTGCAATGGTTTCCTGGTGAAGACCTGGTGGACGGACATGGAAGGGGCCCCAGCGCTTGCGACATGGCGCTACCTGTGTTGTGGGAACCGGACGGATCCTGTGATCGTCCCGAACCGAAGGAGAAACCAATCAGTGGCACATAGTCGCGTTCGTCGGCATCCAGCCGCGCGCTTAATGCGAGCAGTCCGCACCACGGAAGCAGATCACCGATGACCCAGGACGATTGATGATCTGTACGAAGACCCTCGGTAGCGAGATCGCAGGGTCAGGGAGCAGAAGGTCGTCAACTCTAGCCTAGAAGGAGGGACTATCATGGAGTCCATATTGACTGTTCGAAAGTGTATTCTCGACGCCGTACGGGCCATCCCAGAGTGCGAGCTCGAGGATTTGGCAACGGCCCACCCGGAGGTCACCGGAACGCAGTGGTTTTTCGAAATTGATCAGTTGCTTCACGAGGGAGAGATACAGATAACCCAGCCTCAGTTCTGCCGCTTTATATTAAAGTCAGGATCGAATGCGGTGGCACAATTGACTAGCTGCGGCCAGGATTCCTCGACGCGACGACGTCGTCACGACTGCGTAACCGACAAGGAGAGAGGGCCATGGATACAGACTCATTCAGGACAGCAGAGATAACGGCTCGGCCAGTTGTGACGCGAGGCGATACGAAGGCTGCCCGCGAAAAGTCTCCCATTCCACCGCCCGCCCCTCTCATATCGCCCGATAGCGTAACGAATCTTGAGTCTCGCATCAGGAGGGCCTCGAACTGTATGAGCAGGGCGGGTCTCACGAAGGCCATGCACTGGACGACTGGTTGCAGGCAGAACGTGCACTTCTGGCATCGCCATCAGGAGCCACTTCATCTCAAGGCAGCCATCGAAATTGGACAACTACGATTTCGCGCTCGCCAAACTCCTCACGTCCGGGGTCGATCTGTGGCTGAACACACCACTTCGACCATTAGAAGCATCCGGCACGTCAGGGATGAAGGCGGCACACAACGGGATACCAAGCTTCAGCATACTCGATGGCTGGTGCATTGAAGGTCCTATTGAGGGATCACCGGATGGTCGATCGGCTCCGGAGCCTCTGAATCCGCCTCCCAACACGAAAGCCGCGAACGGGATGCACGCGAGCTCTACGAGAAGCTGCGCCGGGTCATTGCACCGATTTTCTATCAGAGCCCCGATCGCTGGATCGAGATTATGCGGTCCACTATTGCGTTCAACGCCTCGTTGTTCATCACGCATCGCATGGTGCAACAGTACGCCGCCAATGCCTATGTGTAGGACGCGTTGGGTTTCAGTGGGAGCGATGAGAGAAGCACACGACATGGATTGGCCACTGGACAGGACATGTG
>JBDTWG010000335.1:0-4228 GCA_040006855.1 Nitrospira sp. | reverse complement strand
GCCTCCTCCTCGGTGAAGCCATAGAGTCGTTCCGCACCTTGATTCCAGTAGGTAATGCCTCCGTCGAATGTCCACACAAAGATGGCGTCGTGGGTCTGTTCGAGCAGGGCCGCTTGATCATGGATGAGGAGTTCTGCCTCCTTGCGTTCCGTGATATCGAGTACGGACCCGATGAAGCCCAGAAATTCACCACCCTCAGAGAACCGTGGCGCGGCCGCTGCAATGGCCCAGCGAACCTGCCCGTCATGACGCAGGAGGCGGAACTCTATTTGGATGCCTTCCCGTCTGGCATTGGAGGCCATGAACGTCTCCCAAACCCGGGTACGGTCCTCGACGTGCAGCGCCGCCGTCCATCCGATCCCAAGACCGCTCTCGGCCTGCAGACCGGTGAAGTCATACCAGGATTGGCTCAAGTAGCTGCAGCGGCCGTCCGGCTCCGTCACCCACACCATCACCGGAGCATGATCCGCCATCTGCCGGAACCGTCGCTCGCTTTCGCGGAGCGCCTGCTCCGTCTCCATCCGTTCACGATTCTCCAGGTCACGCTCGATCACCACCGCGGCTGTATGGGCCAACAATTCAACGACCGCGTAATCCTTGGGCGAGGGATTTCGAACAGACCGGTAATAGAGTGCGAATGTGCCCAGGACTCGCGTCGAAGAACGAATGGGCATGGACCAACAGGCGCGCAGGCCTTGTGGCAGCGCCACGTCTCGATAGGAGGCCCACAACGGATCAGTCGCGATATCCTCGACGATCACTGTCTCATTTCGGAAAGCAGCGGTTCCGCAGGACCCGACAGCCGGCCCAATGGCGATGCCATCGATGGCCCGGCTGTAGGTCTCCGGCAAACTCGGCGCAGCGCCCTGGTGAAGATGCCGGCCTTCTCTATCGAGCAGGAGAATCGAGGCCATCACACCATTCTGCATGTGGGATTCGATCGTCCTGGTCAGCACCTCGAGCACGTCTCGCAGGGGAGCGCCATGCACCGCAAGATCCAGCGCCTGCTGCTGGCCCACGACCACTGTTTCCATCTGTTTCCGCTCGGTGATATCCACGAACATGTTGATGCCGCCGCCGATAGCTCCCGTTCCATCCCTCATTGGATCCGGGCAGACCAGGACATGGCGCCGAGTCCCGTCAGGGCGTTCGATGATGAGCTCTTCGCGAATCGAACGACCTTCCTTGACGGCAATTGCCATGGGACATTCATCGGAACGAACAGGCCTGCCGTCCGGACGGAAGATGCGATGCGCCCCGCACCATCGGTCGTTCTCCAAGTCTGGCTTGCGGCCCCATAATGACACGGCCGCTTCATTGTAGAGTTTGATGCAGCCCTGGGCATCGGTCGTATACACGGCGGCCGGAAGATCCTGGACCAGTCGACGGTAACGTTCCTCGCTCTCCTGCAAGGTGGATTCGACCTGGTGGCGCTCTGTCATGTCGGTCACAACGGCCACCCACCCTCGCACAGCACCGTCGGAGGTGCGATCGGGCAGATAGGCGCCATGCATGACACGAAGCCCAAGCTTCTCGTATGGAATCGGCAGTTCGAATTCGACCGATTCGCCGGCCAGTACCCGCTCGATGTACGGCCGGATCAGGTCGTAGGCCGCCTTCCCCAAGACCTCGGATACAGTCTTCCCAAGAATGTCGGTGCTCGTGAGTCTCAGCCGCGCGGCGTAGGCCTGGTTGATGAACCGGTACCGCTGGTCAATGTCACAATAGGCGATGCAGATGGAGGCATGGTCGGCGATCAGCTGAAGCTGATCCTGGCTCTGCCGCAGCTCGTCTCGGACCCGGAGGTGCTCCGTAATGTCGATGGCCATGCCGCCGACCAAGACCACCTCTCCGTCCTTCCCGAAAATCGGGAACTTGCTCACCAGCGAGCGGCGGAGCCCATCTGCCTGACGCAACTCCTCGGTCGTTTGGATCGCCCGCTTGCCGGTAATGACGATCTGGTCATTGGCCCGGAATTGCGCGGCCGTCAGGGGAGGGAAGAGCTCCGCATCGGTTTTTCCGACAATGGCAGTCTCTGCGGCGCCGAGGATCCGGCGGGCCGCATCGTTGACGTAGAGGTATCGTCCTTGGAGGTCCTTGATCCAGGCTAGACCGGGCAGGTTCTGTGTGAAGTGCGTAAAGCGCGGTTCGTGTTCACCGACGCTCGGATCCTGAGAGGGGGCGAGATGCCCGCCGACAACCTCCGGAGGGTCCTCTGCAACCCCGTCCCATTCCTTCATTGTCCCCCCGTGAACCGGATCAGACGTTGATGACTGACATCACTACAGGACACTTCAGACGTAGAACATAGCGGCTCAGAGGGCTGATCAAAACGTGAAGCCTCCGATGAACACCAGCACCGGGTTTCGCATATCGCTATGCGGACAGCCGAGCTTCGCCGGAAGGCTGGGCAGCCATGCGCTGGTCGATACGGTACTGAAGGACATCCATTTTATTATTGGCTGTCAACCCTTTGCCGGGAATGCGATCGAGGATGCTAAACAGTTCTGCCTTGTCCCTCAAGCTAGGAAGAACCCTAGCGTGGGGAAGATTACGGACCGGCCTACATGACGCTTTCATATGTCCCAGCTTGTTCGCTCGGACCGTTCATCCGCCTCTCGTCAACTATAGTCAGATGGCCTGTCACGGATGGAACCGGTGCTCTCGGGACCCCACCGTGATCAATGGTGTGATATATCTATTTATAGAGGGATTTGGCTAGTTCCTTATGTTCCCACACCGGCCATGACGTCACCTGATCTTGGCTTGCCGCTTGTCACTATCCATAGAATTGATGCGAATCGGCGCCTCTCTTACGTCGATGCAGGATTTCGTCAAGCCGCTCTCGCGGCCGGAGTCGGAGACCTTCCAGACCGGGTGTTAGGAACCCCGCTCTTCAGCCACCTTGCAGGGCAACCAACTAAACAGTGGTATCGTCATCTCCTCGATCATGTGGCGGAGCAAGGGACCGCCTCGTTCGAATTTCATTGTGATACACCAACCCTTGTCAGGCTCCAACGTATGGAAATTCGCCTTCTCGAGGGTGGATCCATGGAATTCACTGCCGTCACACTGTCGACGGCCCCTCGCCCTCCCGCGAGAGTGCTCGATTGGTCCCTCGCCAGGAGTCCGAGACACATTTTCATGTGTTCCTGGTGCCTCCGCGTCTCCTCGGTCATTGGGTGGATCGACGTGGAACAAGCGGCGCAGGTCCTCCAGGTGTTCCAAGAAGCGATTCCTCCCACGATCGACTACACCATCTGCGACGAGGATCGGGAGAAGTTGGAGAAGGTCATTAGACAACGGCTCGAATGACCTATTTGGGCAGCCGGTTCGCAATCGAAGAATTGCCCGCCCGACTGGCTGGAGCATGCCATCGTATGGAATAGGCGGGAGGTTATGCAGACCTTATGGCGAGTGACTGTTGAATGGCCCGATAGAGCTCATCGACCGCCGCTTCCTTGGTCAGCAAGAGATCGGCGCCAGCCTGCAACATGGCCCGCTGGTTCGGTTCATCAGCGTTGACGGACAATCCAATGACCTTGATCCCGGGATAAGCGGCTTTAATACGTACCGTGGCATCAATTCCGTTCATGTTCGGCATATTAATGTCCATCACGACGATAGCAGGTTGGTGCTCGCGCACCGAGACAATCGCCTCTTCTCCATCTCGCGCCTCCCCGACAATGTGCACGTCGGCATAGGCTTCCAGCACCGAGCGCAACCCTTGCCGCATCATGGCATGATCGTCGACCAGCAGTACCCGGATCACCGCCTGGGGTTGCCGCTGAGGTTGGGGCACGACGCTGACCGTGTCCTGGACCTTACAACTCGGGGCCTCGGGGGGCGAAGCCTCGCTACCATCGTTCAGTGTGAGCGGCAGTATGAGCCTTGCGCTCGTCCCTTTATCCGGCTCCGACTGGAGCTCAAACATTCCCCCCAGCGCCTTCATCCGTTCGCGAATGGAAAACAGTCCGAATTTTGAGGAGAGAGCGGTCGCCTCCTGCTGCCAGGCACAAGCCGTGTCAAAGCCTTTGCCTTCATCTCGGACCTCGACACAGAGAGAATTGCTCTCGCACCGCATAGACACAATGGCGACACCCGTTCCCGCATATTTGGCCGAATTGATGAGCAATTCCCGCACTGACTGGAACAACAGCACGGCATGTTCCTCAGGCACATGCGGTTCGTCGTTCAACGTCTGAACGAGAACGGTGAGTTGGTGCTG
>JBDTWG010000334.1:0-4271 GCA_040006855.1 Nitrospira sp. | reverse complement strand
CGCGTCATAGTCCTGTGCTGTACCGGTGGCATCCCAGTAGTAATCAATCAAGTGCGTGGTCCGGCGTGCCTGTAGGTAGGGCCGCGGCGTCATTGTCACACTCACCGGCGTCACATCAAAAGGATACCACCACCAATCCCAGACTTCGCGCGCGAAGCGGTGCCAATCGAACAAAGGGCCGGGACAACGATGGGGGCTGATGGCGCTCATGTTGTGCGAGAGGAACCCCCTGAAGCAGGGCACGTCCGCCCCTGTAACAAGCACCGGTGGCTGACCGCCGTGCGCGTTGGCGTTGCTATTCACACCAAAGAAACGGCGCCAGATGCCCAGGCTGTGAGCATTATAGAAAGTGCGATATGCGGCCGCATTGGCCTGAATCACCTCAGTCGTCGTGCCCAGTTTCACGGCAATGACATCCCCCCGTTGGTCGGAGAGAATCAACTGCCGGAACAGGCCGCTGTCCGCGTTATCGTTATCGACGTCCAGGTAAGGTAGCAGTGGGAAGTTCCTTGGCAGGCCGTTCTGCTCTGCCAGCAGCCGGCACAACAGCGCCAAAGTCCGGTAGTCCCGCTCGGTGAACAACATGTTCCGCCAATTCTCGAAGAGAGTGTTGATGCGGCGAGTGGCGGCTGGGTTGGCACCGTCAATGATGTCGCCGCTGCCTGCAAAGCTTGGAAATTGGGCGATCCAGATCATATTCGCGTCCTCAGCGCCGTTCGGGTGTAACACCAGGAACAACTCCATGCCCGTGAGAGGGCTGGGGTCTACCGTCGGCGGCTGCGGCAAGCGCCACCACCGGGGACCCAGCCCGTTCCCCGGACGCAAGCCGCTGTCGCCGATGTCTGCATTTTCAATCCCTAGCGCGAAGCTGTTCATGCCCTTGGCATGCGACGTCTGGCGCGGGTCGCCGTCCAGATTCTCGGGACCGATGAGCACGAAGGCGGTTCCATTCGGGTCGACAAAATACTGGGGTCCGAAGCCGCGCCGGTCGATCCAATGGGCAGGCACTCTACGCGTTTGATCGACCCATGCGTGCGAATCCAGGGAACTGTAGAGCTGCCGGAAGTTGGCAGCAGATTGATAGGAGGGCCAGCCACTGGTTTCGTGGATCACCACGCATTGCACCGTAGGCATCACAGCCCCAAACGTCCCAGCGGGCCAGTGTGCCCGCGTATTGCGCGCCGGTTCGCCGGGTTGAGCGGGATTTAGAGGCGCCGGGACCAGGTCGCCCGGCATTACGTTCCTGGCGACAGGTTCGAGCGCATTAATGGTTCTAGCCTCGTTCGGGATCAGGTAGCGGTTGAGCCGGGCGAAAAGCTGGGCAGGCATCGCGTTTGTTCCTCATCGACCACAGCGCAAGGCGCTTGTGCGTTCACTTGTTGCCGGCAACGTCAACCTCCGATAGCCGAAGTATCTTCAAGCCATTGGCTTTGGCCGGGTCTTCCCGTTGCAGCTTACACAGGACCTGCTCGGCTTCCGAATACGATGCGGACGGGCCCTCCACGGCTCGCCTTGGCGATGGCGATGACAACATCTCCGGGACGCGCAGGCAAAAAGAGCCCGCAAAATAGGGGCCGTACCCCGATGGTACAATGTCATGGAGTCCCTACCGGTAACGGTATTGACAGCGACTTTTACGCCCGTTCCACGGATGGCGTTACTACTATTATTGGATAGAGAAATCGTTGCAGGCGAGATTTGGTATGGGCCCGCAGCAGAATCTGTTCCGTTCTCTCTAAGCTCCTTGTCTTCGGCCACGGTTGCCTCAACTCAGGGGTTCGTAGTGAGGGAGGTACGCTGACCCCATTGGGAGGGTTTGTCAACAGATGTTTTCTCAATGTACACCCCGCTGACTCGTGCCTATCACATTCTGGTATGACATGAGGAGCAACAGGGGCACGGCAGCCGCAGCACGTACGCCCGGGAGTTAATGCAATACTGAAGAGATCTTCCTGTCGAGGCGCGTCACCTCCGCACACCACCGCTCGCACCTCGTTGGGATACTTTAGGGGGTCTCAAGACTTGTGATCTGAGGGTAGAAACTCAGGACCTCCGAGACACACACGGATGGCAATCACGCGTCCAACAATTGCATCTCTTCCTCAATGGATCCCGCTCCGCAGGTCGACTGAAATGGTCGTCTTACTGGGGAATTCTCGGAGGTTCGGGGTGCATGGGGTTGGTGAGAACTTGCGGAAGATGGACAGGCCGAAGGTGCCCTGCCACCATGCGCCATCCGTCTTTTCAGGTGTGCCGCGACAATGTAGTACCGGCTTAGAGGATGGGGGTGAGTTCTTCGTCACGTATGCGTCCTTCAACACATAAAACAAACATCACGAAATAGATCCCATGAGCATCCAGTTTGTACATGTCACCTGAAATACCTGATTTGGACTCAAACCAGCGGAGAAAGGAACAAGGAATCCCACCGATCACGCCGACTTTCCAGTTGCGGGACTTGATTAAAGTCATGATTCTTGAGTTTCGCGGTGGTGTGTTGGTGCAATTCTCGATAGGTCAGATTGCCCCTCGTCTCTTTGATTGACTCAACAAGGTAGTAGGTCAATGCGCCGTTAAATGTCCCACCGATGTGCGCATCGGCGGAGGTTTGCCAATCACGACAGCTGGTAATCAGCATCCCTGGAATATCAGCGTGGACGATATCGTCCTTTCTTGGCCGTTCTCCGGAAGCTCCTCCTTTCCGGCCACGAAGCTTTCCTCGCCGTTTCCAACATAGGTCTAAGGGGCAAGGAAGAAATCGTTCTATTATTGGAGCGTCCCGCGGCTGGAATGCGCGAATATTGGCTCCTGAGTGACAGCAGTCCATGATCACCGTGAGGCTCACGCCCGATCGAAGTTTATTGAAGGTCTTACTGAGCCAATTATAGCCTAGTGAATCATACCAATCGAGATCGGTTGGACACAGAGTCTTGTCTCGATGATCCGTTTCACCACCATTGTCGTCAGGCACGTTCGATCCATGGCCTGAATAGTGGAGAAACAGAATATCGCCTTTCTTCCCGCTCGCGATCAGCTTCTGGATGGCCGACTGCATGGCCTTCTTTGTCGCCTTCAGGTCAGTCAGTGACGTAATGTCTTGGGCTGAGAATCCATAGTAGGCTCTGAGCGCTTGCTCGAGATTCTTGACGTCGTTGACACATCCGCGAAGGTCAGCGCCGGGAACCTGGTACCGGTTAATGCCGATGAGTACCGCTCGCTTTGCCATATCGCCTCCTGTTGTCGAGGAAATGAACATCACGCCATGGCTGCGACCTTCGCGACCAGTTTGAGCGCTTTCCTGGCTCATCTATAAGCACGATTCCCTGTTCATTCAACCTCCTTGACTGGGGCGGGGTCCCGCGTATACTTTATGAGTCCGACGACGTTTTGACCGTATAGATAGAGCATTTGCCGGCCCCACCTGCTGTATATGGTCCTGACGGGAGCCCGTCAACTCAGCCTCTAACCACTATGCGCGCGGGCCAGGCCTAAACGCGTGAGATCTCACCGTGGGCTTCAGTTGACGACACAGCTTGCTCACCCGCATCAAACCGCAAGGTCGCTTCAGCCAGGACCCTATGGGCTTCATCGACGAATTGTGACATCGTTGTTAGCCCAGTTTGTCCTGGACAAGGCACAGGGTCAATGCCCAAAGGGGCACAGTGTTACGGAAGGTCCTGGGCAAGACGGAAGCCAACATAACCGAGCTCATAGACGGCGCTGTAACTGAACCGGGCCGAGACACACAAATCCTCCGGACCATCGTTCCAGGAGCCTCCTCGGATCACGCGCTGCGTCTTCGACTTGTCAATACGCAGCGACGCTGGCCTCCATGGGGCTTCATACGTGTTCAGGCACCACTCCCAGAGATTCCCTGCCATATCCAGAACACCCTGTTGAGTAGCCCCACTTGGGTACACGCCCACCGCCGTCGTGCGGTTCAGTCGGATTTCCAGACTATTACACCGGCTGGCCTCCCACCCACCGGGCCATGGATAGTTATGCGTTGGATCTCCCCCCGTGGCCGCCTGTTGCCATTCCCATTCTGTGGGTAAATGGATGGCCGACCTTGTCCTTCGACTGAGCCAGCGACAATAGGCCACCGCTTCGAACCAGGACACCCGTTCCCGAGGGGCGTTGGCTTCCTGCCATGAGGCTTTTTGGGGCGTGTCGCGCTCCTTACGAATGCCTTTCCACCACTCCTTGTTTTCGTAACCATCCTCGGCTTTGAGAAACGCCTCGAACTGCGCATTGGTGGCCAGGTGCTTGGC
>JBDTWG010000333.1:0-4284 GCA_040006855.1 Nitrospira sp. | reverse complement strand
CCGGTCTCGCGTCATCAATGCCTGGTGTATGCAGGCTCCCCGGCGCCGCATCTGCTAGGGCTTTCCGCGTTGATTCGACAAAAACTCGAGGCGAATTATCGCTGCCTCTTTCTCAATAGTCCGGCCATGGTGACCGGTATGCGTTCGTATCTGTTGGCCGCCGGGACCGATGTCACGAAGGAAATCGTGAAAGGCAGTCTCGTCCTGTCGTCAAGCAATGCGCATCTGGTGGAGGGGTGTTTCATTGTTGACCGTATGCTGGGAATGCTTGAGGACGCCTTGCACCAGGCCTTGCATGACGGCTATCAAGGGCTGTTTGCCACAGGCGATATGAGCCGAGAATTTGGGCCCGAACGAGATTTTTCAAAACTGCTCGAATATGAATGGCGGCTGGAGGAATTGCTACGAGCCCACCCGGCGCTCTCTGGCATCTGCCAGTATCATGCGGATACCTTGGGGCCTGATGTGCTGCGACATGGACTCATGACCCATCCGGCGCTCTATATCAATGACACACTGTCTCGACTCAATCCTCTTTATGTAAAGCGAGAATCGTTTGCCGCGCAGCTGGTCAATACTCCTGCTCTCGATACCATGATTCGAGAGCTGTGCACCGTGCCGGACACGTTGAGTCTTGCCGTATTGCCTCCCAATTATCTGCTCTAAGCACTGGGGACAGAAGGCACAGGGCGCGAGGTTCTCATACTCGCTCGATCCTAATAGTAGTTGTTCGTGGTGCCGCCCTTGCCGCCTCCTCGCCCAAAGGTCACACGAGGCTGATTCCTAGTCCAGCACCTCACCAGCCGCCCTGGTCCGGATGGTCCTCACCTGCCCTCATGGCGAGTAGCACAATGAATGCAGTGAGTGCACGGAATCAACTGAACGGTCAAGTCCCGGAGATTGGCGCCGGCTCCGCGGAGAGCCTCGTCACCGGGGACGGTTTCCATCTTACGTCGGCCATTACCAGCCAAGCCGTACAAGACCTGGGGCTCAAACGGACGATTCGGTCGTGGACTTGGTGAAGGCCACCGAGACGATGCTACTGAAAGGCGACACGGCGGAAGTGAAGATCAGCGCGCGCAATAAAATTACTGGGCGTATGCGCACACAAAAAATGCTCGGTGCCAACCTCTTCATGGTGGATACTACTCTGGTGGAAAATCGTAACAGTCATACGTTCCCCACGCACGATACGAAGGGCGATCAGTCCGGCATCCCTGGGCGATGGCCGAGGGTCACGATTACCACGGTCTGGATCAGCTCCTTGATCGCCATCTTGTCGATCGCGCCTGACCATGAGCGATATCACCGTCGGGTCGAGCGGATGGAACAAGTATTACGCAGCCGTTGCACGGAGTGGAGTGTCCTGAAGGATGTTCCTTCTGTCCCCACACATCAGCTGATTGTCAGGAAATGCCTTCCCCGAAATACGTGAGCCAGGATCGATCTCGGTGAACTGAACGCTCGGCGGCTCCCAGACGGGGTTCGTCATCATTTGCAAAATAATCATGCTAGCGGCAGGTGCCCCCGAGTCATTTTGGAGTGTCATTTGGCTGTTGAACTTAAGGTATACCGCTAATACAATTGCGACCCGCGAAGGGAGAGCAGGCGGGGTATCGGCCATAGCCAGACTAGGATCAGCCATCGTTGCCCTCCAGATTGCTAACCGTACGCTAACGAATTCCCCACTTTCAAATAACACGGGATAACAGCCAAGATAGGCTAAAGGCGTGAAATATTGGACATGAGGGCATGAGCTAACAGTAGCCAACACAGGAGGTTGCCGGATCCCGGCTTCGGCACCATCCTTTCTACAATCTAGCGATTTCGAGAGCTTGTGAAGCGACAGGGGAGCGGCGTGGCCCAATCAGTTGAGGGCATCCGCTCCGTCTTCCCTATCTAGAGATCTCTTTCTGTTCCGCCATCTCATCGTCACATCCTTTGTGCGGTTGATTGAGCCCCTCCCATAGATTCTCACGGAATTTTCCCTTGTCCCGACCCTTGCCCTTGCTCCATCCACCCCATTCCGTGCGGGCACTCCACAAGAACTGGGGGTGGGAGGTTTGTCGGAATGTCACCTAGCGATTTGGGAAGGGGCTTCCCAATACCTCACGCGTCTTCTGGAGCAGTGTTTCGGCGGTAAGGGGTTTTTGCAGGAACGGATACTGCCGTACTAGGTGGCCCATCCCGCGACCGCCGAGCGTCCATTGCGACATGGCCGACATGAGCAGAATACGCGTCAGCGGGCGTTTCAACCGTAATATGGGTAAGAGCTTATCGCCGTGGATTCTTGGGGTAACATTGTTGTGGCTATCCAGATGTACAGAGGGCGGGTACAACACCAGATCGAGCATGATCAAGTCGATCTTTCCAGGATGCCGATCGCACATCTCCACTGCTTCGGAACTACCGACGGCTCCAAGCGCCGTATGCCCGGCTTGGCTCAAGACTTTGGTCGCGAGCGCAATAGTAAGCGGATCGTCGTCAATGATGAGAATTGTAGACCGTAGCTCAGCGACGGAATCTGAAGTCAGTTCACCCATCTAAACTCCTTCCGTTAGATTGAACGGAAGCGCGCTTCTATCAGGCCTCCCGTGTGATAGGACATTTTAGGAAAGCTGACGGTTAGCGCGACTGGGTAGAACCCTAGAGAAAAACGGATGTGAGAGTGGCCATCTGAGACAAATTGCTTAGACCGGACAGCACCACGACATGAAAAGCGGACTGATGTTATGAAGCGGCTTAGCCGGGACTTGGCGTGATGGTTTCGGAACTGTTCGAAGGGTCTTTTTACATCGCAGACAGCCCCAGTCATTAGGGACTACCTTATTTCCAAAGCGACCTAGTCTCGCCTTCTGATAGAGGGGTTGTTGACATATGGGGCAGGTAAATAGGCGAGCCTCCTCAATGATTCGCAGTCAATTTGGTCGAGCATTTCTTTGTATTGTTTTCGTTCGAGGTAGGTGAACGTCGCCCGCTTTGCGTGCAGGACGGCCTCTTCCAATGTGCCGAACCGCATCGGACGGAACAGCGTTGGATCACTTACGTCTTCAATCATCGCGCCGTGCTGTACTTGCCAGCGCTTCAACTGGACGTATGATGGCGGACCCGGATGTCGATGAACTGCTACCCGTATAATCATAGGTCGGTCGCGATATTTACCATTCGGCGAGCACAATGTTACCGCTGCTTTTGCTGATCTTGGTCAATTTGCTTCAGGAGTTTCAACGTGCGGACAACTCATCGATGCGCCGCTCTTGCGGTTTGACTTTTTGTTGCAAAGCGGAGCTTGACTGGCCTGCGACGGAGACCTGCAGACCATTTTCTGGTGCCGGGCAAGGTGACAGCATAAACCCAAAAAACGCTTCCACAACCTAACGCGTACGATAAAATACTTCGATGACTATCGAAGAGTGCAATTGCAAGTCATAAGCAACTGGAACCAACCGCTAGTACCTAACTGTACAAGCGCCTGAGTGAAAGGTAGTACACTTGTTGGAAAGCGAAGCTTATTTCCATTCCGCGTGCGAAATGTCCCCTGACGGGATATTTGTCACGGATGCCCAGGGGACGGGCCTGTACACGAATCGTCGCTGGCAGGAGATGGTAGGTCTTTCACGAGAGGCCAGTTTGCAGACCGATTGGAGTCTCGCGGTCCATCCTGACGACCGTGAGGTCCGCGTGCCCGGCTGGAGTCAGAGCGCCTTTGGCGCCAAGGAATTTGAAGCGGAGTTCCGCATTCAACACCCGAGCGGGCGGGTGCGCTGGGTGCAGAGCCGCTCCCGACCTCTCTACCACCTGAATGGGGAACTCCGAGGGCATGTAGGCACTGTTCAAGACATCACGGATCGAAAACGGATGGAACAACGGATGGCCGTGCAATATGCCGCGGGCCGAGCCATGGGAGAGGCGCGGGAACAAGAGGCCGGCCTGGCGTCAATTGTAGAACAGGTCGGAGTGGCCCTTTCCGCCAATACGGGTGGACTCTGGCTTCGCAATCCGGAGACGGGACTGCTTCAGTGTCGGTCGTATTGGAGTGCCTCTCCAATCACGTGTGACCCCTTTGAAGCGCTATCACGATCGCTCTCCTTCCGCGTTGGCGAGAGTCTCCCAGGTCGTGTCCTCTCCACGGATAATCCAGCGTGGATCGAGGACATCGCCGTCGATGCTGACATGCCACGCAAAGATGCGGCGGCGACGTGTGGGTTACGATCGGCGGTCGCGTTTCCCATCCGAACCGGGGGGGCGACACTTGGTGTGATGGAATTTCTCTGGTCCACTAGC
>JBDTWG010000332.1:0-4295 GCA_040006855.1 Nitrospira sp. | reverse complement strand
AGCACGATGGAGTCACCGGCGATCGGTTCGCCTCGTTCATCCACGTCTCCGATCGAATCTCCCGGCAACCGGACCCCGAGGCACTGGCTGAATCCTGCATTCCATGCCTCATCGGTCATTTCTTCGCCGGATGGCTGGAACCACGAAATATCCGGCACGTCGGCGCCTTCAACATGACGCCCCTGAAAAAACTTTCGACGCTGGAATACCGGTTGTTTCCTCCGCACATCGATCACCGCTCGAACAAAATCCAGAAATTGTCGTTGTTCCTCCGTAATATTCCAGTCGATCCATGTGAGTTCGTCGTCCTGGCAATAGGTATTGTTATTGCCTCGCTGCGTGTGGCCGATTTCATCGCCGGCCAGCATCATGGGAACCCCGGCAGATAAGAGCAAGGTCGTCAGGTAGTTTCGTCGCTGTTGCGCTCGCAGCGCATTGATCGTCGGATCGTCGGTCGAGCCCTCGGCCCCGCAATTCCAGCTGTTGTTGTCATTGGCGCCGTCCTGATTGTTTTCGCCATTGGCCTCATTATGTTTCTCGTTGTAACTGACCAAATCCTGCAGGGTAAATCCGTCGTGGCACGTGATGAAATTGATACTGGCGTACGGCTTCCGACCATCGTCTTTGTACAAGTCGCTGCTACCTGTAAGCCGGGTGGCGAATTCAGACAGAAGTCCGCCATCGCCTTTCCAAAATCTGCGGACATTATCCCGATAGATGCCGTTCCACTCGCTCCACAACACCGGAAAATTTCCCACTTGATAGCCACCCGCGCCTACGTCCCAAGGTTCGGCAATGAGTTTCACTTGGGAGAGAATGGGATCCTGGTGAATGATGTCAAAAAAAGCGCCGAGTCGGTCGACCTCGTACAGCTCACGGGCGAGGGTGCTGGCTAAATCAAAGCGGAACCCATCCACATGCATGTCTGTCACCCAGTAGCGCAGGCTATCCATAATCAGCTGAAGCGCCCGCGGATGGCGGACATTGAGGGAGTTGCCGGTCCCCGTATAGTCCATGTTGTAGCGAGGGTTCTCGGGGGACAGTTTGTAATAGGCGCGGTTATCAATGCCTCGCATGGACAGGGTTGGTCCCAAATGATTGCCTTCTGCCGTATGGTTGTAGACGACATCAAGAATCACTTCGATGCCGGCCTGATGAAAGGCCGCGACCATCATTTTGAACTGCTGGACGGCATCCTGCTGAATATGCGTGGCAGCGAATCGGCTGACCGGAGCAAAATAACCGAGGGTGTTGTAGCCCCAGTAATTGGTAAGCCCCCGCTCCAGCAAATGCCGGTCATTCAAGAAATAATGCACGGGCTCCAATTCCACTGCAGTGATCCCAAGTTGCGTGAGGTGTTTGATGACAGACTCCGAGGCCAAGCCGGCGTAAGTCCCCCGCAATCCATCGGAAAGAGCGGGGTGCAGTTGTGTGAAGCCTTTGACATGTAGCTCATAGACGATCGTCTTATGCCACGGTGTCCGAGGAGGGCGATCATTTCCCCAGGTAAATGCCGGATCGATGACGACCGCCAAGGGCGCATAGGCTGCACTATCACGATCGTCGAATGACAAATCGCCCTCTGGATCTCCAAGCCGATATCCAAAGACCTCATCAGCCCATTTCACATCTCGGCCGATCCCTTTGGCATAGGGATCCAACAGGACCTTGTTGGGATTGAAACGATGCCCTTGCCCAGGATCATACGGCCCATACACCCTGTAGCCATACAGCTGTCCCGGTAAGACTTCCGGCAGGTAGGCATGCCACACATGGTCCGTGTACTCGGTGAAACGGATCCTCTCTGCTTCTTTTTCGGCATCCGGTGAGTCGAACAAACAGAGTTCAACCCCGGTGGCAAACTCCGAGAACAGGGCAAAGTTTACCCCCTTGCCGTCCCACGTGGCACCCAGCGGATAGGAAGAGCCAGGCCATTGCTTGATGATTTTTGCTGGTCCATTCATGTATGCAGCCCCTTCAGGTCGTCCCGTAGTTCACTTCATCTGATCCAAGGAAGGAGGGACGGGATTGCCTCTCCGCGCGAGCTCCGTCCTGCCTTTCTTTCCAGTCTTGCTTTTATTCGTTTCCGGCCGTCGTCTGAACCAGCTGGCGTCTCGGTTATAGAGATCTTTGCGAGAATGATGCAATGAGATGCTGGTTTCGGTCCTACAGAAAATCGGCGGTCGCAAAGTGAATCTTACCCGTTCACCACTGTGCCCCCGTTGGGGTGCAGGACCTGCCCGGTCATGTACGACGAGTCGTCTGATGCCAGGAACAGGTAACATGGAGCCACCTCTTCCGGCTGGCCCGCCCGTTTCAAGGGCACCTCGGAACCGAATGTCTCGACCTTTTCTGTAGGAAATGTAGAAGGAATGAGCGGAGTCCAGATTGGACCAGGCGCGACCGCATTGACGCGAATCCGCTTTTCTGCCAGCGCTTGGGACAGCGACCGGGTGAACGACACGATGGCTCCCTTGGTAGACGAATAGTCGAGGAGATGCCAGCTGCCCTTATAGGCCGTCACCGAGGTGGTATTGATAATGGCGCTCCCCTCTGGCAAGTGGGGGAGCGCCGCCTGGGTCATGTAGAAAAATGAAAAGATGTTGGTCCGAAACGTGCGCTCGAGCTGTTCCGACGAGATCTTTGTGATGCTGTCCTGGGGGTGTTGCTCCGCGGCGTTATTCACCAGAATATCCACGCGGCCGAATTCGCGAATCGTGCGAGCGACACTTTCGTTGCAGAACTGGGTCGTTCCGACGTCTCCCGCTAACGCGAGGCAATGACGACCTTCTTTCTCCACCAGTTGTGTGGTCTCTCTGGCGTCCGAATGTTCGTTGAGATAGAGAATGACGATATCCGCGCCTTCTCTGGCGAAAGCGATCGCCACGGCGCGGCCGATGCCGCTGTCTCCACCGGTAATGACTGCAACTTTTTGCCGCAACTTTCCCGTGCCCTGGCGTTGCGAGCCTTCTGACTTCGGTCGGGGTGTCATGTCCGATTCCAATCCCGGACGACGATCTTGCTGCTGCGGGGGTTGTTGTTGCTTTGCCATAGGACCTCTGCTCCTTTTTCGTTGTTCAAACTTCGGACCTGTGAGGAAGCGTCCCCGAGCTGATCGGTAGGGGTCGGTGACTCAAGCGCGTGAGATGAGGATTTGAAATTGTCGGAGTGTATGTCCTCATACACGCACTCCGGTATCCGCTCCATGGAGCCCAAGTAGTTCCTGTATCCGTGCCGTGTCCCCATCGGTCTTCACGGTTATTAATATTTTCCCGGCGCGTACAGCGTCCTCATACTGCCGAGCGGCCGTTTCTGGGACATTGATGCTGACCAATGCGCCGACGAGTCCACCCGCCACAGCCCCCACTCCGCTGCCGGCTACGATCGATGCGCCGGTCGCGCCAAGCAGGGAGATGAGCGCGCCACCTGCCAGCAAGGGCGCCAAACCCGGAATGGCGACTACCCCAGTCGCGGTAAGGAGGCCAGCGAGCCCCCTATGACCCTCCGCCAACGGCGCCCTTTGCGGCATCCTGCGCAGTCGGGGAGAGTGTGTCCTCCTCCTCTAACGACAGGTCGTTGTCTGCTTGCCGGATGGCCAAGCCGATTTGCTCGTCGGATACGCCGTGGGATCGCAGGGTTTCCAGCGCCTGTCTTGCTGCGTCTACGTTAGGAAGTAGTCCCACGACGACATGGCCGGCGGTTCCAGGAAACTGGTAAGTGGACGTTGTGTTCGTCATATGGGTTGACCCTCCGAATGTGGGCTCCCTGAGTTCACAGAACTCGTGACTGCTGCGATCGCATGGCAGATGAAACGTTCCGCTTTCTTTAAGCCTGGACGGGCGGGCCGCTTCCGTAGAACGCCGGTGTGGGTGCTCAAGGCGCTATCTCGCTTTAGGAGAACTCAGGGTTTGCGTCTGCCTAGGCTGCCGCTCCTGTAGTCGTCCAACGACGCCTAGTTTACTTCCCAGCGTGGGACGCACGCTCGGCAGTTGTTTCGCCAACCTCGAACGGCTCGTTATTAGTTATCCTCATAGGTCATCCCCCCTGCCCGGCCAATTCCATCCGCGAGGTCCTGGTCAGGCGTAGGCTTCAAGCCTCCCGGAATTTCGGATCAGCATTGTTTCTCACGAAAGTTGCGCGCCAAATATTGGATAATTATTGGTCCAGACCACCCGCAAATTAACGATCCATGGGCAGGTACCGGTGCGGTAGTTGAAAAAATGAATCCGCTATGGGCCCCATTCTTACGTGACGATATTCCACCGCCCAGTCGCCGTTTTTCTTGGCAAGCTTGA
>JBDTWG010000331.1:0-4296 GCA_040006855.1 Nitrospira sp. | reverse complement strand
GGTCGTGCGCTCCAATATCTATGACTGCGTCGATTGGATGCTGACCAGTGAATGGGAAGACGACGATCACTCGAATTTCCATTCCTCCAAGGTCAACACCCATTGGCATTTCCTGCAGTTCGACAATCAATCGTCGGACGGCGTGATCACCGGTTTCTCGAACGAACAATCGGTGCGTCCGTTCACGATGCTCGAGAAGAAAACGGACAAGGGTTTGCCGTTGCCTCTGAACACCGTCTTTACCAAGGCGGCGAAAAAAGGTGAGCGGGTCATCACCGTCAAGAATGCTGCGCAGTATCATCCTGAGGTGGAAATCCTGATCGGCGCGGATAATGTCGGTGGAAACGAAATCGGCCGGGTCAAGTCGATCAAGGGAAACGAAATTACACTGCTTCGTCCCTTGAAGCACGATCATCCCGTCAAGGATATCGTGACGGTCGAATTCGTCAGACAGCGATTCTGGGTCGATGCCGATGTGGGGACGGTGTTCTGGCACGACCATGCGCTGGGTCGGATCACGTGGGGTCACGGCGGATTCGGCACGATGATCGTCGAGCCGGTTGGGTCTACGTACCACAATCCGAAAACCGGGCAACCGATCCGAAGCGGTCCGCTGGCGGACATTCGGACCGTCGAACCGGTGGGCTATGGAGTGAACGGCAGCTTCCGTGAGCTCATGGTCCAGTTGAATGACAGCGTGCCGCATACGGTCAATATCGTGACGGCAGGCAATCCGCCTGGCCAGCCGATCGAAATCGGGCTTGAGGCAGGCAAGACCGTCTCCTTCCCTATGCCTGAGAACATTCCGATGACTCCGATGGCATTTCTCAACGGAGGAACGCACACGACCGGGGGAAGCTTGAACTTCAGAGCCGAGCCGATCACCGGCCGTCTGAAGGCCAACCCGGATCCGTCGTTGATCTTCAGCAGCGCCGTACACGGCGATCCCTACACGCCGATGTTGCGCGCGTATCTGGGCGATACGATCGTCTTCAGACTGTTGCAAACCATGACCAACGAAACCATGGTGTGGACGCTGTCCGGTCATACCTACTTGACCGAGCGGTACGCAGGGGATGCGAACCGAAAGAACTCCATCCATATCGGAATCGCAGAGCGGTATGATTTGGTGGTACCGCAAGCCGGCGGGCCGAGGCTGCAGGCGGGCGACTACATTCATTTCAATGGTCGCGCGTCGAAGTTCTCGGAAGGTGCCTGGGGAATCGTGCGGGTCCTGGATAAAGATGTGCCGGATCTGCAGAAATTACCATCTGGCTACAGCGGCCGAAATGTCATTCCGAAGTCGCCGGAGGTGTGTCCATCCGATGCGCCGGTGAAAAATTTTAACGTCGTGTCGATCGACTTCCCGTCGATGAAATTGAACCCGAGGGCGCCGGATGCCATCGAGGTCGATTTCGAGCGGACGATTCAAATGGTCAATCCAGACGCCAAGATTTATACCTTGGAAGAGGATGCGGCCTCAGTGGCATCCGGCGTACAGCCGATGCCGCTGACAATTCGGGCCAATGTCGGCGACTGCCTCAAGGTCAAGTTGACCAACAAGATGAAGCAGGGTCGGGCCTCTTTCTCGGCCATCGGGCTGGCGTTCGATCCGAAGGATTCCCTGGGAGCGAACGTCGGCAATAATCCCGGCGATCAAACGATCGCGCCGGGCGAAAGCCGTGTCTACACGTACTATGCCGATCCGTTCCTGGGGGAGACGGCGTCTCTGGTGTGGGATTGGGGAAACGTGATGACGAATCCTCGTAACGGATTGTTCGGGGGAATCGTGATCGGGCCGAAGGGAGCCACCTATCGCGATCCAAAAACGGGCGCGGATATTTCCAACAAGAATAGTTGGATTGCCGACGTCATCGTGAACCGCACCATCCAAGGCTACGAACATCGCGCGAATTACCGCGATGTGGCGTTGTTCTTCCAGGATGAAGACAACATCATCGGGACGAGCTTTATGCCTTATGTGCAGAACACGGCCGGATTGACAGCCGTCAACTATCGGTCGGAACCCTATAAGTTCCGGCAGGAATCCGGTTGTTCTCTCGGCAGAGTGTTCCAGCCTTGTTCGGTGGACAAGCCGGAGAGCATTGCCACGCCGCTCATTGAGGCGCACGCGGGTGATCCCGTGCGTATCCACGTGTTCGGCGCGAGCAATGAGCAGAACGGCATGTTCAGCGTGGAGAAACATGAATGGCCGATCGAGCCGTTCATGCGCGGAGCCGACCAGATCAGCGTCGTGGAGTTCTCGGGATCCGAGACGTTGGACGCCTTCATCCCGGCCGCCGGGGGAAGCTTCCGCTTACCGGGAGATTACGTCTGGAGCAACCAGCGATTGCCCTATGCGCAATCAGGCCAGTGGGGACTGCTCAAGGTCCTTCCGGTTGACGATCAACGGATCCTTCCGTTGACCCAGCATGGGTCGTCGGCGAAGCGAGCGGAATCAGAACAGGGAGAGGGAAGGGTGTCTCATACCTCTGCCTCCATGCAGTGACGAATCGAGGCGGCGCTGGCTCAGTGCCGCCTCGCCCCTGTGAATGCAGTGCCGGTCCTGATCACCATCATGGGGAGAGCTACGAAGCTCTCCCCATGTCGTTTTCAGCGGCGTGGTCACTCATCTGTCGTGCAACAGACTTTCGGACAATGCTCAAAACACCGGTCCGGCTAGGGATCAACCTGAATAGTCAGTGACGTGGCAGTCCAATCTGCCGAGGGGCCGGCAGACACCGTCTGCGCCGTGAGTTGAGCTGTGACCGAGGGAGTGGGTGCGCCCATAGACTGTGGCGGCGGCAGGGAAGCAGTTGAAGGAGGAGTGGGCGGAGCAGCTGGTTGGGCGGCCTGGGCGGTGGGCGGCTGGTTCGTCAATGCCGCAGGGGTGAGGTCGTACACCGAGGACAGTCCACGGGTCGCGACCTTGCCCAAATCGTGACGAAGGTTCATGACCCGCTCGGATACCACTGACCGGGTCATGACGACGGCGGTGCCGGAGACAGGTGGGGTGGGAGTCGCTTGTACTCGCCGGCGGATGGCTTGGGCGGTTTCCAGATCTGTCGAGGCGAAGACACGCACCGTGTCGGTTCCGGCCGGAGCAGCATAGTCCCAGTGGAAGCCGGCATGGTTGCCGTTCTGGGGAGAATCGGGGATGGTCACTGTTTCCCCTGCGCGGACGCGCCCATCCGGATAAAACGTCGACTGTTGATGGTCGTTGGGAAAGAGCAGATTGAGATGGCCTTCGGAATCGACGTCGACCACGGTGATGTAACTGTCGCCGGTCGCCTGAATCTCCAGTTGCAAACTATTTGACGCGCCTCGGGGCTCCCCATTCCGGCGAATATGGTACTGCGCCGGCTGCATGTCCGCGACGACTGCGATGCCTCTAGAGGCTCGACGCTGACGGCCTGCGACTTTCACGGCGACTTTGAGTTGGGATGAGGGATTGTCCAGGGTCAGCAAGTCGGAGATGTTGGCAGAACGTGACAGTACCAGGGCAAGTCCCGCCCCCCACTGAGGTCCGTCCATCGCAAATGAACTGACGAGTTGTAATCCGTCCGCCGAATAGAGGTTGAGCGTAGGGCCTTTCACATCGACAAGGAAGTGCGCCGGTTGTCCGGCTTCCACGATCTGCGCGTCGCGGCCATACTGTCGTAAGACCTCTTCTATCTTGGCACGGCGATCTGCGGAGATATCCAGCAACCGGATTGGAATGCGTTCCGGAGGAGCGGCCGGCAGAAATGCCACCGCGCGTGCGCCGGGAGGGATCGAGAAGGATGCGCCCTGCGGTTTAGCCAGCGCATCTTTCCCACGAAGCTGCGTGACCATGAGCAGCCCCAGCGATTGCCCCGGAGCAAATGCCGTTTCATTCGGCGGAAAGACCATCCACGTGGATCCCGACTGTGCGCCTAGCGTCACGCCCTGGGTCAAGAGAAAGCCGTCTGCTCCGGCACTGTTCACCTCGACCCAGGGCAGACGCGCCGAAGGAGGAGCCTCGGTGACGGTCGCCGAATTGCTCAGCGACGGAAGGAGCGGCTTGTCCAGCAGAACGGGCGGCGCTTCCAGTTGCGGTTCCGGCATAGACGTACGACCGAAATGAGCTTGGATGCGACGCATCTCGCGTTCGACCCCCGAAAAAATGTCTCGTGGGGTGGCGGCCTGGTCGGCGGCGCCGATGCTTTTCGCCAACGAGTAGGAAAAGAATCCGTGATAGCGTCCTTCAACCGGACCATCGAGGGCTTCCTGATTGGCGGCGGCTCCGGTCATGAGGATATAGCGCGAAGCTACCAC
>JBDTWG010000330.1:0-4324 GCA_040006855.1 Nitrospira sp. | reverse complement strand
GAGTGGAGAAGACATTTGACCGGCAGGTGCGCGGGCGGGCGGGACAGAAGAGTGTTGAGGTTGATGCGCTCGGCCATGAGAAACGTGCCGTGGTGGCAGAGAAGCCGGTCGCGGGTGACGATCTCCATCTCACCATCGATATCCGGCTGCAAAAGATCGCAGAAGATCTTCTCGGGGAGGAGTCGGGGGCTATCGTGGCACTAGACCCTACCACCGGAGACGTCCTGGCGATGGCAAGCCGTCCGGGGTTCGATCCGAATATATTGTCGAAAGAATTAACGAACAAACAATGGATCGAAATTGTGCAAAATGAGGGACGGCCGTTGAATAACCGCGCGACGCAAGGCCAATATCCCCCGGGCTCGACCTTCAAAGTCGTCATGGCCGCTGCGGCGCTTGAGTCCAACACGGTGACGCCTTCGACAATGGTCCGGTGCAACGGCGGCTACCAATTCGGCAATCGGTTGTTTCATGACTGGAAGCCGGGAGGGCATGGCTCGGTCGACATGACTCAGGCATTGATTCATTCATGCGACGTGTATTTCTATACCGTGGGCCAGCGCATGGGGATCGATACGATTGCCGAGTATGCGAAGCAATTCGGTCTTGGACAGGAGACCGGAGTGGAATTGGCCTCAGAGCGGGTGGGGATCGTTCCTTCCACGGCATGGAAACAGAAAGCGAGAAATCAACCGTGGTATCCCGGCGAAACCATTTCAGCCGCGATTGGTCAGGGGTATGTGACCGTGACGCCATTGCAGATGGCCAATGTGATCGGCACCGTGGCGAACGACGGTGTATCGATGAAGCCGAGATTGGTGCAGGCCGTCATGAATCGTGCAACCGGCGAGCGTGCTGAATTCCCGCCCACGGTTCGTGGGAAAGTGACGGTCAAACCGGCGACCATCGCCTTGATCAAAGAGGCGTTGGCTGATGTAGTGACGAAAGGGACCGCGACCCGGGCCAAGTCGTCCCTGGTGACGATTGGGGGGAAAACCGGTACGGCTCAAACGGCGGCCCTGCGCACCGGTCCAGAGAAAGATATTCCGAAAAAGTTTCGAGACCATGCGTGGTTTGTCGCCTTTGCTCCCGTTGAGGCGCCGCGCATCGCCGTGGCTGTTCTGGGCGAACATATGGGCCATGGCGGGTCCGCTGCCGCACCCTTGGCAAAGGATGTCATTGAGGCGTACGTCAAAGCCTATCCCCAGGTGCTCAATGGAGCCTCTGCCGGTGGCCGGACGAAGTCGCCTGCCTTGGCAACCGGATCACGGCCGAAGACGCAATGATTGATCGTGTGATCGACAGTCGCGGGTTGGATAGTTTCGATCTCCGGTTCATGGGGTTGATCGCGGTGATTCTGTCCGTTGGAGTGTTGTCGATTTATAGCGTGACACACTCTCAAGACACCTCTTTTCCATTTTACCTCAAACAACTCGTCTGGATTCTCTTAGGAACGGTCGCGTTTCTGGTGATGTATCTGTCTGATTATCACAAGATTGCTCGATTGGCTTATCCAACCTATGCGGTGATCTTGATTTTGTTGGCGGTGGTATTGCTCATGGGCAAGTCCAGTCGCGGAGCGCAGCGATGGATTCCGATCGGACCCTTTGCGTTTCAGCCGTCTGAATTTGCCAAACTCGTATTGGTATTGGTGTTGGCCAATTACTACTCCCGCGTCTCTCGCGTGGGCTGGTTGCAGCGAGTCGTCTTGCCGGGCTTGATCGTGTTGCCGGGCCTGTTATTGATCCTGAAACAGCCGGATTTGGGTAGTGGATTGAGTTTCCTGGCTGTTTACGCGGCGATGCTGCTGATGGTTGGAGTGCGCTCGAAGGCGCTCGGGATTATTCTCCTGCTCTCCGTCATGCTGTTCCCGTTTGTCTGGGAGATGGTCTGGGCCTCGTTGCACGATTATCAGCGACAGCGCGTCATGGCGTTTGTGGATCCGGACTACGATCCGGGAGGAAAAGGCTATCACGCGTTGCAATCCAAAATCGCCATCGGCTCAGGTGAGTTGTCAGGAAAAGGCCTCTATGGCGGCACGCAAAGCCAGCTGAAGTTCCTGCCGGAAGGACATACCGACTTTGTGTTTGCCGTGTATGCCGAGGAGTGGGGCTTTGTCGGAGTGCTGGTGCTGTTGGCCCTCTTTATTGCGCTGATATGGGTCTCATTGGAAATTGCCGCGCGTGCGAAAGATACGCTGGGTGCCTTACTCGCGGCCGGCATTGTAGCGATGTTGTGTTTTTGCGTGGTGGTCAATATCGGAATGACTGCGGGCATGTTTCCCATCGTGGGGATTCCGCTTCCGTTGGTCAGTTATGGAGGCAGCGCGACCATCATGACCATGGCTTCATTAGGGTTGTTATTGAACGTAAAGCGACGACGGTTGACCCTGTTCTACTAGGCCATGCCTGGACAGAGGTCGACTTGATATGAAATAACCATAAGAATCAGACCGGCGCCGGACCAACGGCGAGACGAGAAAGAACCCGGGCCACGCGTCCGCGTTCGTCTGCCGATCCGCCCGATTTGAGTGTAAAGGAGTTTGTATGGGTGTTGAGATAGCGATCAGTATAGCGCGGGAAGAAACCCGCGTGGCGGTGCTGGACAATGGGGTCGTCACGGACCTCTACGGCGACCGTGCCAAAGACCAAGATTTTGTCGGAAACATTTACAAGGGGCGAGTCGCGAAGGTGTTGCCTGGCATGCAGGCGGCCTTCATCGATATTGGATTGGAAAAGGCCGCGTTTGTGCATGTGTCCGATCTCTCCATGGACCTGGAGTCCGGGGACACTCTCGTGGAAGGTGACGACGACGATAACAAGGATTCGGAGGTCCCGAAGCCGAAACGCCAAAACTCAAAGCCCATCGAAGAGTTGCTGTCCGAAGGACAGGAAGTCATGGTGCAGATTTCCAAAGGGCCGATCGGCACCAAAGGTTCGAGGGTGACAACTTACGTGTCGTTGCCGGGGCGGTATCTGGTGTTTATGCCGACGGTCGAGCATATCGGCGTGTCTCGCCGCATTCCGCGAGACGAAGAGCGGGCTCGGTTGAAGGAAATCATGAAGCGGGCGCGCCGGCCAGGGTTCGGATATATCGTTCGGACAGTCAGTGAAGGCGTGAAGGAAGAGGAACTGCGGTCCGATGTCGAGTTTCTTCACGTCTTGTGGCAGGACGTGTTGACTAAGCGCGATCAGCAACCGGCCCCCAGCCTCTTGCACAGCGACTTGAGCTTAAGTTTTCGCGTGGTGCGCGATCTTTTTGGCCGCCGGGTCGATCGACTCTTAATCGATAATCGCGAAGAGTACAACGCGATCAAGAACTTTGTGCAGCGGTTTTCGCCTGAACAAACCTCGCGCATCCATTTCTATGACAAAGAGGAGAGTCTGTTCGATTACCTAGGCGTCGAACAAGAAATTGCCCGTGCCATGAGCCGTAAAGTGTGGCTCAAGTCTGGGGGATATTTGGTGATCGATCATACCGAAGCGATGACGGTGATCGACGTCAATACAGGTCGGTTTGTCGGCAAGCGCGATCAGGAAGAAACGATCCTCCGGAACAATTTGGAAGCCGCGCGAGAGATTGCCTATCAGGTCAAGTTGCGAGGTATCGGCGGCATCATCATCGTGGATTTCATCGACATGGAACGGGAGAAGAATCGCGACAAGGTTTATCATGCGCTGGTGGATGCCATGTCCTCGGATAAAGCCCGCACCAGAATTTCCAGAGTCTCCGATCTCGGCTTGATCGAAATTTCTCGCGAGCGCGTTCGGGAGGACCTGCTGCGGTCGCTTTCTGAGCCCTGCCACTATTGCGATGGGCGTGGATATACCAAATCCCCCATGTCGGTGGCCTATGAAATTTTTCGTGAAGTGCGACGGCTCGGTCACGAGATTGAGCAGCAACGCGTCATCGTGGGCGCGCATCCGGCGGTCGCGCTACTGCTGCAAGAACAGGAACAACCTGGCGTGGAGGACCTCGAGCGGCGGTATGGCGCGAAAATTTTAGTCACCCCCGATGAACGGTTGCATTTAGAGCAGTTTGATCTGGTCGTGATGTAGCTCGAATTTCGTAGTGTTCTGGCCGGTCCGGCCGCTCAATGCCTTGATGTACGGAAGCGGTCGGATCGGGGGAGCTTTTCGATCCTGCGGGGAGGTCTTGTCAGTAAGCGCAGTCTCCCTGGCACCATGGTCCCGGCGTCGCACCGACGACGCGTGATGAGCTGAGACGATAGTGAGCAGCCAATCTCTCCGTGCCTGGTTTATGCTGCGCGCCATCCCCGGTGTCGGGGATGCCATTCTGCTTAAGCTCGTACAGTCCTTTGGGA